>NZ_JBSGFZ010000035.1:0-81005 GCF_053603655.1 Kribbella sp. NPDC004138 | reverse complement strand
CGCAAACCCTTTCCCCGGCGGGGTCGCCCCACCGGGGGGGCGGACTACCCACAGGTTGTGCCGACCCGGCGTGGCGCCTCGCCTATGCGACCGTCCTGCTTGGAGCCAGCTCCGCCTCGAAACCTCGACGCCACGACGGGTACTTCGGGCACCAGTCGAGGACTCGCTTGAGGGCGGTGTTGTCGGCACCGCGCAGTTGAGTCATGAACGGGACACCCCAACCGCCGATCGCCAGTCTGGCCAGTGTCTCCGTCCGCGGTTGAGAGCAGTAGTTTGAAGTCCTCGAACTCGCCTGTGGTGTAGCAGTGGCAGGCGAAGTGTGGCAGGCAGCAACAGGTTAGTCTCTGCGCCTGGGATCAGCTTGGTGGCTGGTTGCGGTTCGCAATCAGGGTTGAGGTGCCTGACGATGGCCGAGAACCCGAGGAAGCTGTCGGCCATCGGCATCAGGTCGTCGTTCCAGATCCCCCGGTGTCCACCTCAAAGGCACTGGGGCTGGGCAACGAAGTCAGTGGAGCTTCCGGGGGAGGCCTGTCTCACCGGCCCGGGGCGATCTGTGCGAAGAAGATGTCGGTTGGTCCGTTCTGTGCTTGTGGGGTTGCCAGGCCGAAGATGGCGGCGAAGCCGGTCTTGAGTCCTGCAAGGCCTTGGTATTCGCCGAACCTGTTCTGCGCGGGTGGTGCCGCGGTGCGGAGGTCGGTCGGTCCGGCGACATGGATCTGCTGCCAGGTCGCGCCTGCGTCCCGGGAGGAGGAGAACCACACATCGGCTGTTGTCTCTGTATCGCCCGCTCGGTCGTTGCGCAGGTCGTACCAGATGACCCCGACCGTGCCGTGCTTGTCGACGGCGATCGCAGGTTCGAAGGCGAACGCGCTGACGCCGGGCAGCGTGATCGTGGTCCAGGTGCGGCCGCCATCGCTGGATTTCACGATCCCGATCCCGCCGGCCGTGGGTGAGGTGCTGTTCTCGTAGGCGACGTAGACGGTACCGTCCGGTCGGACCGTCGAGCTGGGGAAGCCTGGCTGCGGGAGGATGTCGCCTGTCTCGGGGTCGTGGAATTCGCCGGGGAGCGGTTTGGACCCGGCCTCAACGGGCGGCAGCCAGGTACGGCCTTCGTCGAGTGAACGTGCGGCTTGGATGGATGCACGTTGGGTCGCAAAGTCAGCACGGGCGAAGATTGCGAGCAGTGTTCCGTCCGGGAGGGCCTGGATTCGGGGCGCCAAGTCGATCGCGAACGGGTCGGCCTGGTCCACGAGCACGGGGGGCGACCACGTTGCGCCGCGGTCGCGCGTCCGCGAGAACGACACGGTGTTCGTCCACGGCGGGTCGATGTCCACGCGGAAGTTCGCCCACGTCATGTAGGCATGGCCTGGTTTCGTCGGGCTGCCGGTGATTGCCGGCGTCTCGTTGCCTGCGAGCCGGGGAGCAACCGTCGCCGGTGGAGCCCAGCGGCGGCCACCGTTGTTCGAGTGGCTCGCGACGATCGCGATCTCGTCCGGGTCGGTCGAAACGAGTCCGGCCTGCCCGCCGAAGTACGCCGTACCGTCGCCGCCGAACGACACCCACGGATCGCTCGCGGTGTCGGCGGTCCCGCCGGTGCAGCGCGTGAGCCCCGGAACGGCAGTTCGGCGCCACGTCTTACCACCGTCGAACGAGGAAGCCACCAGATCGTCCCGGGCGTTGAACTCCGGGGAGATGTCCTGCTTCCACGTGGCGATGAGGTTGCGGGGGTTCCGCGGATTCACCGCGATCGCCGGTTCGACCACGAGGCCGGGGATCTTCAATTCGTCATGGAAGGCGCCGGGGCAGCCCGCCGCGAAGGGCGTCGGCCCCGAGACAGTCGTCAGGGTCTTGACCGTGTACGGCGGGGCCGGCGGGCCTGTCGCTGTGGCGGTGGTCGCGGCGACCAGTGAGATGACTGCGAGGCCGGTGAGGCCGATGAAGCGATTCCATGCCGGTCGGTGGGAGCTTGTCACGAGGTGATTCCTGTCTCCTCGGCTGGCGCACGGTGCCAGCGGTGGGCGTTGGACGTCAGGCCGCCGGCGCGAAACGCCGACGACGTCGCTCCTGAGAGCACGTGGACGCGGCCTGGCCTCGGAATCGAGGCAGCTACTAGCTGGCCGCATTACGCCGGCGGTCCTCGACAGCCCGCAGCTCAAAGGTTCATCCGGGCACCCCCCACCCCATCCCCAATCCACCCAGCTTGCTCCCGCCGCTATGCCGAGGCAATGCCCAACGAACGTGCAGTTGCGAGCCCAGGTGTCCGCCCGCCGTCGACGCAGCTGATCAGTAGTCCGGTCAACAAGCTGCTGCCGTTCTGGGCCAACCGTCCACGAGAAACCGGCGTACCGACTGGCCTTCAAGTCCCAGCGGGCGCCGATCCCGGTCGACGAGTCTGGGTGGGCGGTTCGATCCGGACAACACGGTGCACGACATGGCAATGACCATCACTGGAGGGTTGTCGAAGTCCGAGCGACAGCACGTGCAGCGTCGGGTCTGGGCGGCGATGGCTGCGCAGGTGCTGATCGGCGGGCGGTACCAGGGCGGGCGTGCGCCCCATATGTCAGTCGGGCAGAACTCGATTCGTACATCGACCAGCTCGGCGACATAGCGAGGGCACTGGATCGAGCGAGTCCGGAGCACTTAGGAGAGCTGTATGCCTCGCTGAGATTGGCCGTGACATACAACCACGTCGGGCAGAAGCTCGACGTAGAGATCGACCCACTGGCCGACCGTGTGGTTAAGTCGCGTGTCCGAGGCCGGACACGCACCTTAACCACACGCTTGGAGCTCGACCCACCGGAGCTGCCACGGACCCCGTAGCCGCTGATCGGTTCTCCTCGATCACCAGCCGATCGCACCGATGGAGGTGCGTGATGAGTCCGGTCTGCCGATCTCTGTGGAGCGAGTTGAGATTGGCTGCCGGCACGACTCCATCGCGTGACGCGCCGGGTCGGCTGCAGTGTGTAGTCGGTGAACGATAGCGTTCGGTGACCAGAAGACCTGAGTGCGCGGAGTCCGTCGGTGCCTTTGCTGATACGCGTCTATGACCGGGTAGCCCTGCTGTGCTCGGCGGTACCGCGTGCGCTTGATCTGATAGTTGCCGGGCTGATGCTGCGTCTGACTCTCGACCAGCTCAATGAGCGGCCGGAGTTCGTCGATGCGGATGCCATCATCCGAGTGGAGCGCAGGAGAACCCTTCGGCAGCTCAATCGCGATCTGGCAAGCGCGACCTCGGGGGAGCGGCGGAGGGTCTACGGCCGAGCTGCCGTCGCGGTCTCCGTGAGCATGCTCGCTTTGTGGATCATGCTCAAGCAGCTCGGTGCTCTCGGCCGCTGGTGGGAACATAGCGGTCGTGCCGAGGTAGGGGATCAGTTCGGGACTGTGCTCTCGGCGTCGATCGATGCTGTACCTGTGATCGTTGTGGTGGCGGCGGCCAACCTCACGGTTGCGGCGGTTGTTCGGCGGGTGCTGCGCGGAGCGACGAGATCCTTGGACGAATGGTACGAAGCCATGTCCGAGCGTCTCGTGATGGAACTGCGGATGTTGTTCAATGCCGAGGCCACTCGGTGGACTCCGACCAGGTTGCTCGTCGATCGGACGCCGGGCCTGTCTGGCCGGGATCTGGACGTTCCCTGGATCGAGCGGGCTTGCGCTCGCCGCGTCCACCGATTGATCACTGAACTCGGTGCGACATCAGTCGCCGTGAGCGGGCGCCGCGGCGTAGGCAAGACGACGTTGCTGAGAAGGATGCTCGACAGTGTGCGGACAGACGCACCGTTTCCGATCAGGCAGACCCCGCAGCTGCGGCCACCCTTGGCGATCTTCGTCCAAGCGCCGGTCGATTACGCGCCGAAGGACTTCTTGATCGATCTCTTCGCGGAACTGTGCGACACAGTGATCGAGGCGGATGGCGGCCGAGGTTTCGGGCCGAGATCCTTAGTGTCTCGGGCGATCGCCCGAGGAGTACGGTTTGTCGGCCGGTTTGCATGTGTGGTGCTCATTTTTGCGCTCCTCGGCGCAGCGTCGACCGAGACGACGTCAGATGCGGTCAGCGGCTGGCTGTCAGATCGGAGTGCGGAGATCGTCAGTTCGCTCGGGTTCGGCGTCCCTCTTCAACCCGAGGTCGCTTTGCTGGCGCTTCTGGGCTTGGTAGGTGTGATCGTTGTCCTGGGCGAGATCACGCAACCAGGCGCAGGTCCGCTGGCCCGAGAGGCCGCGACCGAGCTGGCTCATTTGAGGTACTTACAGACCATGCAGTCCGAAAGGGCTTTTAACCTGAGCCGGGGGCTGTTCGGCCTTGGACTGCGACGCGCGCGGCAGTTGGCGCAGCAGCCGCTGACGTTGCCGGAGCTGGTACGGCGATATCGCGATTTCGCGGAGCACGTCGCTTGCGAGCCCTTGCCCGGCAAGGGCAGGGGTCTGCTGGTCGCAATCGATGAGATGGATCGGATCGCGAGCGCTGAATCTGCCGAGCAGTTCCTCAATCAGATCAAGGCGATGTTCGACGTCCCGGGCTGCATCTACTTGACGTCTGTTTCCGAGGATGCGCTGGCCCAGTTCGAGCAGCGAGTCGCGAACCTGCGGACAACCGTGGACACGTCGTTCGACGAGGTCGTTTGGCTCCCCGACCTCTCCCTCGCCGAATCCCTGGATCTGCTGCGGCGCCGCGTGACCGGCTTCCCGGACCTGTTCCTCGCGTTGTGCTTCTGTCTGTCCGGAGGTGTTCCGCGCGATCTCCTTCGTGCGGCTAGGACTCTGGTCGATGTGCGGCACGACGTGGGTGTGGAGCAGTTGGGCGACATCACGCGACTGGTGGTGCGCCGCGAGGTGCGGTCATTCGCCAGAGGTGCTCTGCGATCGTCTTCTGGGTTGGACACGGAAGGCCGCAGCGATGTCGAGTCGCTCTTCCAGTCTGCTGGCAATGAGCGGTGGTCAGGATCGTTGTTCGACGTGGTCGATACGCTGTCCCGGGAGACCGCAGACACTGCCTCCAGGGCTGTACTGAACTACTACGCGGTGATCGAACTCCTGTTCCTCGACCACCGCGAGATCGTCGAGGCAGCCCTGACCGAGATACCCGATGCAGATGCCCTTCGCATTCTCGAAGACTTGGCAGCGGCCAGAGCCATGCTGCCGGTCAGCCCGCGACTCGCGACCAACGGACTCGAAGACATTCTTCGACGAGTGGGGGCGCGCGAAAGCACCTGCCTCGCCTGAAAGCAAGGACCACCGAGAAGGAGCTGGTTGTCTTCGACTCTCGTCGTCCGTGACATCGGCAACATCCAAGTCGAGGTGGTCTCGCCTCGACGGCTGCCCCCGACAGCCGGCTGGGGTCCGGACATTGGAACCCGTCGCGGTGTCTCGCCCGTGGGTATCCTGTAACGCAGCCGTGGTCCCCTCCGATTAGCACTTCGTGTCCACAATTTCTCGGAACTCGACCTTGCGGGGTCTAGCAGGATGGCGGTCGGGTCACTCGGGGTTCGCCTGGATGTGGCAATGCGGGCGCATGGGGCGAAGGACGACCAGCGTGCACGGCTCTTCCAGAGATCGAACTATCGCTCGCAGAGATCGGCCTGGCTACTCTGTGTATCCAGCACAGGTTCGACCTCTGAGTCGGTAGGGAGCAGTGGGGGATGACAGTCGGCGATAGCGGGCAATTTGAGGCGAGTGCCTCAGCCCTCGGCTTTGCGTATCAGTTCAGAGTCGCCTTACAGCGTGCCCTTGAGGCCCTGCCGCACGGTCTCGACTGGCAGGTTGGAGTCGAGTCTGCCGACGATGTCGAGTACATATCCGATGCGACCTCAGAGCGACTGCAACTGAAGCATCGAGCTGATGGCACTTCGTTGAGCGATTCCAGCGTGGATCTTTGGAAAACCTTGCGGATCTGGTGCGCAGCGCTGTCAGACGGTTCGCTCGAGCCATCCACGACAAGGCTGTACCTCATCACAACGTCGACCATTCCCAACAATTCAGCTGCCAGTCGACTCGGTCTCGAGGATCGCGATGTCGATGGAGCTTTGGCTATCTTGTGCGAGGCGGCGTCTAAGTCGAGCAACAAGGAGCTGAAGAAGGCGATCCTGGCGTGGAACGCGCTCTCCGAGGATGAGCAAGCAACCTTGCTGGAACGCGTGACCGTCATCGGTCAGGCGAACGAGGTTGAGGAAGTGCTTGAGGCGATACATCGAATCTGTTCGCTGTGTGTGCGTCGAGTGCACCTGGAACCGTTCGTCGAGATGCTGGAGGGATGGTGGTTCCAGCAGTGCCTGCGTGCCCTCGGGGGTCGTCGAAGCCTATATATTTCAGGCGAAGAGCTCGACGCGTACGTAAGCGATCTGCGTGAGCGCTTCTTACCCGACAACCTGCCCATCGCAGTAGATATCGAGGCTAGTGGGGCACCAGATGTTGAAGCGTTCGTCGAGAGGATCTTCGTCGAGCAATTGCGGCTGACCAGAATTGGTGCCTCGCGGATAGGTGACGCTGTCCGCGACTACCTGCGAGCGTTCACGCAGCGGTCCCGCTGGGTTCGGCATGGCCTCCTGATGCCGGCCGAGCTTGATGCCTATGAACGCCGACTCATCGAGGAATGGACCTACGTCTTCAATCGGCTTGCCGACGAGCTGCCTGCCGACGCGCTCGAAGACCAGAAAGTGGCCGTCGCGAAGCAGGTATACGCATGGGTGGAGGAAGCAACGGCACCGCCAGTCCGGGCGATGTGTACAGAGCGTTTCCTGATACGCGGCTCGCTGCACATGCTGGCAGACGCGATTAAAATCGGATGGCATCCAGATTTCGAGGCGCGCTTGGTCTCCCTTCTCGAACCGGTGGCGAAGTGAGTCGCCAAAGCATGGCGGTCACGTCCACCGAAACCGGCGCACTGCTCAATCCTGCCTTTATCGCCCTTCTGCTTCGACGGGCCGTCGAGGGGCATATGGAAGCATCTGCTACACCGATGCCATTGGTCCTCGCCTATCCAGTTTCCGGCATCGCATTGTATCCACCGGCCCGCGAAGCGTTGACGAACGTGATCACGACCAACCTGACCAGCTGGATTTCCAGGCATCCTCGGCTGCGAGCTGAGCTGCCGCCGCGGATGACCTCGCTGGTGCCGTTCGTGAACGAGGGCCTGCTCTTCGGCCTGCGGATGGACATTGTGACCTTGGGAGATGCGGCACTGATGTTAGGTGGATGCGGGCCGCATAAGTCGGTGCGGGGAGGGTCATCCGAGGTGGTCGCGGCTCAGCGCGCCTCCAAATATCTCGGTCGATGGTTTTCTCAGGCGGGCGACCCAGCGACTGTTCTTGCGCTACTAGGAGTTAGGCCGTGACATTCCAGATCCGAGCCATTCACCTCTTCAACTATCGAGGCGAGCGCCATTCCCTTTTATTCAGACTTAATCGGCTCAATGTAATCACCGGTGCATCTGCGAGAGGTAAGAGTTCAGTACTGGACATCGTCTCGTATTGCCTAGGGAGTGCCGACTACCCGGTTCCGGCTGGAGTGATCCGCAATACTGTCGCATTCTACGCTCTGGAGCTGGAGACGTCGGATGGAGCGTTGTTAGTGGCACGACCCGCTCCTCAGGAGAAGCGGAGCGTTAGTACGCGGATGCATCTCTCGTTCCGCGGCGTCTCGACGACTGCTGCTCCGGAGTTGGCGGATCTGGTCCTCAATTCAGACGTCGACAGTGCGGTGCAACGCCTGTCGCTGATTCTCGGCATCGGCGACAATACGACAGAGGTAGGTACAGGAAACCGACGGTCGTATGCGGCGACTGTCCGGCATGCGCTGTACTTTGTTCTGCAGGCGCAGGACGAAGTCGCGAGCCCGGATCTGCTGTTTCACGGCCAGAACGAGGAATGGGTGCCGCAGTCGATTCGAGACGTATTACCCTTCTTCCTTGGTGTCGTCGACCCGCTGTTCGTGCTCAAGCAGGACCGGCTTCGTGCGAAAGAGCGGTCACTGCGAGCCCTGCAGAAGCGCGCGGCTGACGAGCGAGCAATCAGCGAACCGAACGACCGTGCCCGGCTGCTCGCCGCGGAGGCGGCTGCGGTCGGACTGATGGAGCCCGCAGGCGACATGAACCAGGCAGAGCTCGTTGAGGCTCTGCTCGGTGCTTCTCGGGCGGGCGCTGGATCTGAGAGCGTTGCGCCGGTACTCGATGGTGGCGTTGCTGGCGCGCTCCTGGAACAGCGGGAGACTCTTCGTGCAGAACACGATCACTTGCGGCGCGAGACCTCTCGACTGCGCAGGCTCGTGCGATATGAATCGGACTTTGCCGGAGAAGCCGGTGAGCAGCACGCTCGGCTGAGCTCACTTGGACTGCTCCGGGTCGGTGACGAGACTGGGTCTGCAGATACCTGCCCGATCTGCGACTCGAGGCTGCCCGAACCCATTACGCATGTGGATCAGATTCAGCGGTCGCTGGAGCGTGTTGCGAGTCAGATCCAAGATGTTGGTGACGAGCTGCCGCGGCTGCAGACCATCCTGGGCGAGAACGAGTTTCGGCTCGCCGAGCTGGCCGATCAGCTTCGGCTGAACCAGCTGGCGATCGATCAGGCGACTGCAACGCAGGAATTGTTCGAGTCCCTCCGGGACCGCTCATTGCAAAGAGCCGCAGTGCGCGGACGTATATCGCTGTACCTGGAGAGCGTTAATCGGGACGTGGAGTCTGCATTCCTCGAGGAGCGAATCGCTGAGCTCGCAGCTGAGATTGAGGAACTCCGGGCGGACCTGGACGCCGATGCAGCCGCGGAGCGACTCGCCAGCGCGCTGTCTCGGATATCCCACTCGATGACCGATTTTGCAACAGCGCTGAAGCTGGAGCATTCGCCGGCGCCGGCCCGTCTCGACATCCGGAATCTGACTGTCGTGGTCGACACGGCTGGCGGCTCGTATCGACTGAACCAGATCGGAAGCGGTGAGAATTGGGTTGGGTATCACATCGCCACATTGTTGGCGCTGCACGAACATTTTCTGGAGGAGCGACGTCCGGTTCCCCGGTTCTTGGTCCTTGATCAGCCGTCACAGGTCTATTTTCCGCCTGATGTCCCGTTCGACAGCCCAGACGTCACCGACGATGACCGCGATGGGATCCGGAGAATTTACACGGAGTTGAATGCGTTCATTCACGCCTCGGAGGGATTTCAGATAATTGTGCTGGATCACGCGGATCTTCAGGACGACTGGTTCCAAGAAGCGGTCATCCAGCGGTGGCGAGGCGAAGGCGAGGGGCTGGTTCCCGCTGCCTGGACAGAGTAGCCATCGCCTGATCGGCTCGCCCGCCCCAGTCCCGTAGGCGCGGCTCGACTGCACGCCGATGGCTCACCATGCTGCGAAGGGGACCAACAACTTGGCGGACGAAATCGACCATGGCGCGGTCGACGATGTCTGGGCTGCTGCTCGTGCAGTTTGCCCATCACTACGACGCCGGCCGATGTAATCGACGACCTTCTGGCGCTGCTCACGCGTGTAGAAGTCCTCGTGGCCGCGGCCAGCGCCATACCGATTCAGGACCACTTGCGGTACGGACGCTGAGTGGATAGCAGGCGTGTCTGCGCGCGGCTCAAGGCCTCCCGGAGGGCTACGTTCGCGTACTGAAGATCGGTGACTTTGGCGCTGCAGACGATCGACTTCCGCGAGCAGTACGGCAACGTGTTCGGCCTCGATAGCCTCGGCGGAGCGGACCCGTTTTCGGCCTCGCCAGTTGCGGAGGCGGCACCGATCCGAGCAGAACCGTTGGTCGGATCTGGCCGCGGTGTAGGTGTCACCGCAGTGCTCACAGACGTGCTGGCGCGCGGTCAGATCTGGCCCGAACGGGGGTGGTAGGTCGTCCATGAATGCTCAACGTTCGACCCGCGGACTTGCCGACATACGCGTTGCACTTTGCGGAATGTTGGCGGAGGGGTCGTATTCGGGTTGGGTTGAGTTCGGGTCAGCGTGCGCGGTCGGCGATGTAGCCGGTCCAGTCGCGTGCGGCGAGCTTGGCCCAGTCGGCGGCGGTGCTGTCGGGGATGCCTAGGAGTTCGGCGAGTACTGGGGCGGGCATTTCGCCGGCGAGCTGGAAGAGTGCGGCTTTGCGTGACTCGTAGGGTTTGATGCCGATGGCCACGAGTTGGGAGCGGATGTTCTCGGTCTGGAGGTGTTGTCCGGGATTCCCGCCGGGGAAGAGCCATTGGGTGCCGCGGGAGGCGTAGAGGCTCTTGCCTCGCTGTTGCAGGTGGTCTCGGATGATCTGGTCGACGACGGTGGGCATCTGGACCGGGATGGTGCTGAACGTGACGTCGACACGGCCGTCGGCGCAGATGGTGACCTGGTTGGTGCGCATGGCAACGATGCGTGACAGGGGCTGCGCGAAGAGCAGGGTGAACAGGCCGCCGAGTCGGGTGTAGCTGCGCAGGGTCTGGTCGTGGAGCAGGCGTTCGACGTGCTGCCAGCGCTGCTCGTCGGAGATATTGACTGTGGGTGGTCCGGCCGGGACGTAGGGGATGCGCAGCCGGGTGTTGATCCGGCTGCGGCGCAGCCAGGTGATGAAGGTGTATTCCGAGGCCAGGCTGACGGTGTGGCTGATCTGGTAGCGCTCCAGTTGTTCCTGGGTGGCTGTGGCCGCGGTGGCGTCGTGTGCGTGGAGATAGGCGAGGAAGCGGATCGCTGCGGAGATGCGGTCGCGGGCGCCGTCGGTCATCGTCTTGGTGAGCTGTCCTTGGCGGGCCATGTTGCGGAGGTGGCGCAGCACGTGCCAGTGGGCGAAGCGTCGGACCAGTTCGGCGTGGTCGGCGGGGAGCGGGGCGAGTTTCTGGTCGAGCCAGGGCGGGATCCGTTCGATTCGAGGCTCGTAGGCGGAGAGCACGCCAACCGAGGCAAGGAGCTCACGCAGGTAGTTGTGGGCGCGATCCGAGGGCAGGGCGCAGAAGGTGTCGTGGCTGATCTCGAGCTCACCGCGGGCCATTTGGCCGAGCAGTCGGGGGCCGATGCCGGGTTGCTTGCGTAGCCACCAGATCCCGGTCTGAGGCCGTTCGGAGGTGACCAGTTCGTTGAACACGGGCCGCAGCCGGGTGTGGATCTGGCCGGTGCCGGGGTCGGTCAGGAGTTCGGTGAGCCGTTCGCGCAGGAAGCAGCGCGCGCAGCGGGTGGCGCCATATGGATGGTCTTCTTGACCACACTCGTGACAGGCGAAGACCGACTCGGCGCCGGCGCAGGACGCGCAGACAATCCTGTCGTCGCCGTCGCCGTCGCCGTCGCCGTCGCCGTCGCCGTCGCCGTCGCCGTCGTCGTCGTCGTGTTCGCGGTCGTCTGCCCGGTCTGTGGATTTGGTGGATTGGTAGGCGAGTGGGCGGGTCGTGCCGCAGCCTGGGCAGGGTTGGGGGTGGTAGTGGCGTCGCCGGCGACATGCCTTGCAGATCCAGGCGTGTGGCAGCCGGGTGTGGATGCTAGGGCTGCCGCAGTCGAAGCACGATGGCTCACTCATCTGCTTGCTCGTCTGCTTGCTCGTCTATCGGTCGCCAGGCCGGCGGACGCGTGCACGGATCGGCCGCAGGTCACCGATTCCAGGCCCTCCATCAGGTGCGGCCTGGCCGGCCGCGGGTGCCTGACGGATCTGCTCCTGGCGCACCTCGAGCAGATCGTTGGGCGTGCAGTCCAAGATGTCACACAGCGCCGCGAGCAGGTCCACGTTGATCCGTTGCGGGGTCTTGGTGACGACCCGATGCACCATCTGGCGGGAGATTTCGACACCTCGCTGATGCAGCGGCTCCACCAGATCGGTCGTGGCGAACATGCCGTTCTCGGCCATCACCTGGCGCAGATTCCACCGGATCACCATCCTCACGCCCTCGCTCATCGTCATCCGTCCTCCCGGCCCTCGGCGTCGTCCTGGCTGCTGGCGTTCGTTCCGTAGACCCGCTGGAGCGCGGCCTGCAGGGTCTTGGTTTTGAAGTCGTTGGACACCGAGGTGTAGATCGCCGTGGTCGAAGCGTAGGAGTGGCCGACCTGCTCGGTGACGAACCGCTCGGGGTAGCCGAACTCGATCAGGTGGGTCACATAGGAGTGCCGCAAGCAGTGCAACGTGAGGTCGGCCGGCAGCCCTGCCTGGGCGCGCAGGAACGCGAACCGTTTGTCGATCGTCTTGGCCGACACCCGCTGGCTGCGTTCGGTCAGCCACAGTTCCTGCCGTGGCCCGGGCTGCAGTAGTGGACGGGCCTGCTCGACCCATTGCCGCAGCCCGTCGATGGCCCAGTCGAACTCCGGGACCGCCAGCACCGTGCGGCGCCGGGGTGCGCTGCCACGGCTGGACTTGGCATAGCGGACGTGCACCGCACCGAAAGTTCCCCACTGCGGCATCCGTGGATTCGGGCGCAGGTCGGCGACATCGAGGAAGCACAACTCACGCCGCCGCAACCCGAACGCGTAGGCCGTCTTCACCATCTGCGCGTCCCGCAACGCCGCCAACGCACCCTTGCGGCCCGACCCGGCGACGACCTCGACCCGGGAGTCAAGGAAGTCGAACAGCGTCTGCAACTCGTCATAGCTGAACGGCCGGCGCTCGGGTCTGCCCTCGTAGTCGACCAGGTGTGCGGCGGTGTTGTAGTCATGGCAAACCTGCGACGGGACGGCCCCGAATCGCTCCTCGCACTGCCCGACCCAGCCGTAACGGCCGTCCAGCAGATAGTCGCAAAACAGCCGCAACGTCAGGTGATAACCGCGGATCGTCGACGGCGCCAACCGGTCATCACCCGCCATCAGACTGGCCGTGAAATCCTCCACATCGCCGGCCGTCCAATCCCACGGATGCGACCCGGCGAACTCGCTGAATCGTCGTACCAGCGACAGTCTCGGATCAATCGTGGCATCGGCCAGCAACCGCGACGTCTGCTGCCTGGCCCACCCCGACAACATCGCCTCGAACACCGCCGACGGCTCGTCCAGATGCACCACGCCGGGCGCCAGCACCAGATGGGCAGAGCCCGGAACAGTCACGCAGACACCTCAACGGCCGTCAACTTAAATGCGACAATGACAACCGGAAGTTACCAGGCTCGGACGCCCAACCCCACCACCAGCACAGTCCCGGCGCGCCGTGAAATCTCGGCGAAGCACTCGCCCCGTGTACTACCGGAATCGGTCAATTCTGAGTTGATTCGCGGCCTTCACTCCTCAAGTGCCAGAAGTGTGCCAGGGTTCGATGAGTCGGTTTGGTCGGTTGCGAGTGCATCGAGTCGTCTGGCTTGGGTGCGACTGCGCAGCCGGCCGCTTCGTGGGCAGAAATGTGGCGAAGGTCAGCGAGATTCGGAGCCAGGTTCTAGTGATCGGTGTTTGGCGTATGGAGGGCGCGCCGTTCGGTCCGGACGTCTCGCCATCACTGACCAGGATCTCGAGGTGATTGCCGCAGCGGTCGCCAGGCCGCCGACGTCCTGTTGACCCGACAGGCGTTGGCGACCAGCGGGTCACGGCCTCGGGTCGGCTGGACGACAACAGGGTTGTCCAGAGTGAGGCGGGCCGCAGTTGATCAGAGTTCAAGCGTCCAGGTGTGGTCCGGGCTGATGAGGGCGTTCCGGTCGCCGGTGAGCTCGACGGTCATGGTGTGGAGGGGGAAGTGGCCGGCGGCTGCCCGTTTCGCTTGGACGCGTTCTAGGTCGTCCCATAGGCGGCGTGGGCCGCTTTGGTGGACGGTCTTGGTTTGGCTGTCGGCGCGTGCCCAGGATCCGTCGGCTGCTAGGAGCCACAGGAGTTGGCTTCCGTCGTCGCGGGTTGCGGAGCGGTTCTCGATGTCGGGGGTGTCGAGCTCGTAGAGGCAGCGCAGTTCCCAGTCTTCCCACAGGTCGGGCAGCGGGCCAGCTAGTTGGCGGGTCTCGGTGCCTGACTGGTCGCGGGCGGCGTCGTACACGTGATCGAGGCGGGCTGGGTAGTCGGTGTTGCTGCGGGTGCGCATGAAGGTGGCTGGGTCTGGTTGGACGCGTCCGCGGACTGCTCCGTCGGCGTGTTTCTCGGCGCTGATCAGGAGTGAGGTGCCGGTGATGGTGGTGACGAGCGTTCCGCCGGGGCGGAGTGCGTCGAGCCATGCGGGTGGGATGGGGCGGACGGAGACGGTTGCGATGATGCGGTCGTAGTCGGTGTCCGGTAGTGAGCCGGTGGCGTCGGCGACCTCGAGGTGTGGTGTTCGGCCGAAGTTGGCGAGGCGTTCGCGGGCGGCGTCGACGAGGTAGGGGTCGACGTCGATGCTGGTGACCTGCTTGTCGCCGAGGCGGTGTGCGAGGAGGGCGGCGGAGTAGCCGGAGCCGGTGCCGACGTCGAGCACCCGGTCCTGTTCGTCGGGATTGAGCAGGTGGAGCATGCGCACGATCAACCCGGGCAGGGTCGAGGACGACGTCGGGAGACCCGTTGGACGATCGGACAGGTCGGCACGGTCGGCGTGGAGTGCGCCCACGCGGGTCACCAGCGTTTCGTCGGCGTAGACCTCCGTCCACGGTTGGTCCGGTTGCGGTGTGCGGAGTCCCCAGGCGAAGGGGTAGCTGTTGGGGATCGGCTCCCACCACCTCGGCACCAGTTGGTGCCGAGGTGTGGAGCTGACCGAGTCGTGCCACTCCGGCGCGGCCGCGGTTACCTCGTCGGCGAGCTTGCGAGCGGCTTCGGTCCAGTCAGTCACGGGAGTCAATCGTCCTTTCCTTGGAGGGCATCGGCCATTGCCTCGATCATCGGTACGCCGGCCTTGACTGCGAGCCAGTGCCATTGACCGTTCGGGTTCACTTCGAAGAACACCCAGCGGCCTTCCGGGGTCACGGCGAAGTCGAGGGCTCCGAAGTACAGGCCCAGTTCGTCCATGAGCAACCGGACGCCCTTCTCCACCTGTACCGGGAGGTCGATCGGACCGTAGGTGAGGGACGGATAGTCCGTTCTCCAGTCCAGTCTTGCAGCCTCACTTCCGGCGTGGATCGCGACCGGGAACATCCGCTGTCCGATCACGGTCAGGCGTACTTCACAGCGCTTGGGCACTCGCTCTTGAAACAGATGTGCAGTGCCAGTCACGCTCGCGTCGATCTCATCGGCGCGGAGAACAGTGGTCGGCAGGTATCTGTGACGTCGTTCCGCGGTGAGTACGCCGCCGCCGAGACCTTTGTAGATGACTTCCTCGGTGCCGATGAACTCACGTGCATGATCGGGATCCGAGGTGACGACCGTCCGCGGTACATCGAGCCCTGCGCGCGCTGCTACTGCAAGCTGAACCGGCTTGTAGTTCGCGGCCGAGTCCTTCGCCGGATGATTGATCCATCGAACCGGAAGCGACCCCAGTACGCCGAGGACTCCGACGCGCGCCTCCGACACTGCGAACGCCCGTGCCTCGTCCGGCCACGCGCTCGGCACACTGAACTCGGCGGGCCGACGCCACCACACGGCACTGACCGCTATGAGATCGACTGACCGCTCACCGGTCAGGCGCCCCTCCCAGCCCTGCTCCCCGAGGATGGCAGCTACGCGGGACGACTCCGGGAAGTCGGACGTGTCGTACCGGACGACCGACGCATTCCGCCTGGTCAGCTCGTCGATGACGGCGTCGGCCGTCAGGTCGTCGCGGCCGGTCAGCACCAAGACGGTGCCCACGGTCAGTAGTTGTCGGTCGAAGTATCCGATCCTGGGCGCTGGCCGTCGGGGATGGGGGTCTCGGTGTTCGTCTCCGGCAGGGCCGCGGCGATCGCGTGATACGGGTTGCCGGTCGCGGACACGTTCAACTGGAGGTTGGCGCTGTAGGCCATCGGCAGTTCCATCGGCGCGGTGTCCGGCCCGGAAGCCAGGTGACGGACGCCGAACGGCACTGCACTCGTCTCGTTGCTCATGGTGAATCTCCTCTGTCGGTGAGGGTTTGGAACGGCCGGCCCAGGACGGACTCGCTATCTCGTCCCGCGCCGGCCGGCTTCTGGGCTGCGGCGTCGGTGATTCGCTGACAGCGCAGGTGTCGGCCAGGTAGGCCGTGGATTCGAAGGTTGATGACGTGTGCGTACTGCTCTGCGAGGGCTGTCGGGGCGATGTGCTCCTCGATCAGGTAGTCGCCGAGCCACAGCTGTATGCGCCAGAGTTTCTGCTCGGCCATCGAACTGTCTGGTCGCTCAGGCCGGGCGATGGGGGTCGAGCCAGCGCACGACGGTGGATCCGTTGTGGCCGTGTACTGCGAGGAGCGCGTCGAGGCCGTAATCCCAGACGACTGTGGTAGCCCACTTTCCGCGCCACCGCAGCGCCACGGTCCCGTCCGACCACTCGACTCCTTCCGCCACGTCGCCGGTACCGCTGACTCCGCTGAGATCGACGGAGCGCCGTAGGACGAACCGGCGTGGATCCGCCACACTTCTGGCCGCGTGTTCGAGCTGTGCATCGACGTTCATTGGAGTTCCCCTTCGAGGTCCTTGATCTCCATCCAAGGACCTCTGACTGCGGAACGTAAGGAAGAAGTTGCTGCCTGTCGCTCGGCGCGAACCGGAAATTTCCGGGCAGAACGCTGTCGGCCCGTGACTCGCCGTACATATCGTTGGACTGTGGAGGGAAACCAGGCTCTGAAGGCGCGCATGGCCGAGGTCGGCCTGACCCAGGCCGAGCTGGCCGAGGCGGTCAACGCCGATCTGCGACGTGCGGGCTACGGGGGCACCGTCAGCGATCGAACGGTGCGGAATTGGTTGACCGGGAAGACTCGCTGGCCACATCACCGCCAGCGCGACGCACTCTCCGCCGTCTTCGGCTGTCCGATCACGGATCTCGGATTCGTCGCTCCGCCTGAGCCGGGGCCTGTCCCGAGGCGCCGGTTCATTGGCACGTCTGCGGCGACCGTCATGGTCGCCGCTGGGGCCTCGACGCAGCGCGGTGCCCAATCTCGGGTCGGTGCTGGTGACGTCGAGCGGCTGCTCTCCAAGTTCGCACTGATCGTTGCGAGCGATCATCAGTACGGCGGAAAGCTCACCATCGAGACGCAAGCGTCCGCGCTCGCCGGGGAAGCTCTCGCGCTGCAGGCGCGGGGGACTGCGAGTCAGCGCATTCGAAGTGCGCTCTACGGATGCGCGGCCTCGTTCACGTCGAGTGCCATGTGGGCCGCGATCGACGGTCGCAGGTTCGATACAGCGCAGCGCCATTTCGATCGCGCGGCGGGCCTGGCCACGATGTCAGGCGATCCAGCGATCCAGTTCAGGATCTGGTCGCACGCCGGCAGCCTCTACCGCCACATGGCCAGGGCTGTCGACGCGTTGGCTGCGAACGATGTCGCGCGTCGGTTGCCGGTTGCGAGGCGAGATCCGATGTTCGCGTCACTCGGCCACGCAAGGCATGCGGCGATCCTGGGGCAGACCGGCGATCACCGTGCCGTACGTCAGGCCATTGTCCATGCCGAGGATGCCCTGGTCAGATCTGAACCCGGTGACGAGCGTCCACTCTGGCTGAACGCGTTCTACGACCAGGCCGAGTTGGAGAATCTTGCCCTAGCGGGCTACCTGGCGCTCGGGGACTACGAGATGGCTGAGGGCCATGCTCATCGAAGCCTCGCGCTTCTACGGCCTGGCATGCGACGTACCCGATCGATAACCACCGCCCGACTGGCCAAGGCACAGCTCGGTCAAGGCGATCTGGAGGAAGCGGTTGCAACCGCGATGTCGATCCCGCTCGAACCGACCGGTCTTCATCCACGCATCAACTCGATGCTCCAAGACTTCGGCAGCACACTGCAGATCGCCGCACCATCGAGCGACCCGGCAACCGCCTGGAATCAATACGCACACGACTCACTGAGGAAGCTTCTGTGACCCCTGACGGTATTGCGCTGCGCCACTCCACGATGATCGACGACGTGTGGAGCACGATGATCGAGGTGTACGCCGACGTGCGCGCGGACCAGCTTCACCTGCCGAACTACTCGGTCGAGCGATTCGGCGAACAGCTTGCGCGGCATGCGGCGGATCCGGGGTGGGAAGTTGTCATCGGCTACGACACCGAGGAGCCGGTGGGGTTTGCGTACGCGAACACCCTCATGCCCGACGACCGCTGGTGGCGCCGGATGACCACCCCGCTTCCCGACGGCTGCACCGACCTGCCGACCGTGGCGGTCAAAGAGATCATGCTGCGCAAGCCGTGGCGGGGCCAGGGCATTGCCCTGCTGATCCACGACGAGCTCCTCCGCAATCGTCCTGAGGCGCAGGTCTCGCTGCTGGTCAACGCATTGAACGGCGACGGGAAGGTCAAGGCGCTCTACGAGTCCTGGGGCTACGAGCCGATCAGTACACAGCAGCCGTCCGTCGACGGCCCGGTCCTCACCGCCATGCTCCGGCCAACGCGGCCAGCATCACGATCTGCAGGTTGAGGTCAGATCAGGCAGGTCTCAGCTGACGCCGAACGCAGAGAACGGTCCCTGCATTCCTCGCCCGTTCCGCCCTCCATCACGGCCTCGCCGTCAGGTCTCGTCACGGATCACAGTCGAGGATCTTCGCCGGCTCGGTTGGTGCTGACACCTCGGAGCGCTAACCGACATGGTGCGCAAACACTCGCGACGTTTCGCAGCGCTTCCCGATTGCCAGTTCTTTGGTTGCCGCGCGCGTTGAACGTGCATGGCGGATGGTCGAGAGGTTCAGCGGGAACGGCGTGAGTCGTGGGTCGGAGTAGAAACGCCGGATCGGGCGCCGACGCTCTACCCACAGGCTGCTCGTGTGCTTCGGCGGATCATCATTCGGCTGGCACGATCGCGGCGAAAGTCCGATGACTGGCCTCGGGTAGAGGAGGACGCATCTTGAGTGGGACGGACGAGTGGGCGACCTTGGATGACCTGTTTGGGATGGAGGCGTTGGCGGATCGACCCGCGGGCGGCAGTGGGATCGGGCGGCTCGCGTTTTATGGCAGGTGTTTGACGGAGGACAACCAGGATCCGAAGTCGTCGCTCGTTTGGCAGTTGGGGGAGGCCGCGCGGTTCGTCGAGCCGCTCGGGGGTGAGATCGTCGAGGAGTTCTTCGATATCGGGCAGTCGCGGTCGTTGCCGTGGGAGCGGCGCGACGAGGCCAGCCGGGTACTCCAGGAGTTGAAGAATCCTCGGCGCGGCTGGGACGGCCTCGTGGTGGGGGAGGCGACGAGGTGCTGGTACGGCAATCAGTTCAGCTTGACCTGGCCGAAGTTTCATCGGTACGGCGTCTCGCTGTGGATACCGAGCCTCGGCGGGCAGTTCGATCCTGAGAACACCGTGCACGACATGGCGATGACCATCACGGGTGGGCTGTCGAAGTCGGAACGTCAGCATGTGCAACGGCGCGTACGCGCGGCGATGGCGGCCCAGGTCATCACCGATGGCCGGTACCAAGGCGGGAGGGCGCCGTACGGGTATGTGGTCGTCGACGCCGGTCCACACCCGAATCCGCGGAAGGCGCAAGAGGGCTACCGGCTTCGGGTACTTGCCATCGACAACGAGGCGTCAGCAGTAGTCGAACGCATCTTTCAGCTCTACCTCGACGGACTGGGGCTAAAGTCGATTGCCGAGACGCTCAACCTCGACGGAGTGCCGTGCCCGTCGGCTCACACGCCTCAGCAGAATCGGCACCGCAGAGGCGACGGCTGGCAGCACACCACGGTGAAGGCGATCCTCGAGAATCCGCGGTACACCGGCTTCGCTATCTACGGGCGGTGGCAGAAGGTCGAGGAGTTGCTGGATCCGGAGGATGTGGCTGCCGGGCACGTGGTGCGCTTCCGGCGGTCGCCGCAGTCGAAGATCGTGCGGTCGCGGGAGCCTGCCCATCCCGCGATCGTGTCGGTCGATACGTTCACGCGCGTGCAGCTGGAGCTGCGTGTGCGTCGGGGGAGTGGGCCGGCGGATCAGGCGAAGCGGGAGCGGACGCGGGTTACCACGACGCGCCTGTATCGGCTCCGTGCTCGGGTCAGGTGTGAACTGTGCGGGCGCAAGATGCAGGGCGCGGCCCGCAAGCACGCAATCTTCTATCGGTGCAGCGCGCGGACCCTGGTGCCAGGCTCACCGGTGGCGGACCTCCATCCAGCCAATGTGTACCTCCGCGAGGATCTGCTGACTCGCAAGGTGAACGCGTGGATCGCGACCCTGTTCAGCCCGAAGAACCTTGACCAGACGGCAGAGGCGCTGGCGGCTGTCGACGATGATCACGAGTCGGCATCAATCGCGAATAGGTTGGCCCAGAGGGTCCAGGCAGCGGAGTCAGCGATGGCCCGGCTGCGGCGGGCGCTCGAGGCCGGCTGGGATCCGGCGGCACTGACAGAGCAGTACAACGCGGCGGTGGCCGAGAAGCGGTCCGCGGAGGCCGAGCTCGGCGCGTTGAAGGTGCCGGAGCGGGTGTCGGCCGAGGACATCCGCAAGATGGTCGAGGAGCTGGGCGACATGACGGCGGCCTTCGATCAGGCCGACGCGAGCGACATGCGAGCACTGTACGAAGCGCTGGGTCTGCAAGTGATTTACAGCCACGAGACCAGATCGGCTGAAGTCGCCATGAGCCCCGCTCTGCGGGGCTTTAGCGTTGGTGTCCGAGGGGGGACTTGAACCCCCACGCCCTAAAACGGGCACTAGCACCTCAAGCTAGCGCGTCTGCCTATTCCGCCACCCGGACGAGTGGTCGTACCGCCTGGGCGGTGCCGACCGGAGAACAGTAGCAAACTCCAGGGGTGGAATTCACATCGGGGCTCCGGGGTGGTGACGGTGGCGTGTCGGGGGCGTAGTTTGAAATTCAAACAGTGGCCTCTGGGGTGGAGGTGAGGACGCCGTGGACGAGTGGAACGGCATGGCGTACGCGGGTAAGGAGACGATGCTCCGGGTGGTGCGGCAGGAGGCGGAGTTGTTCTTCGGGATGGCCGAGCGGGACGGGGTCTGGGAGGCGCCGACCGGGGCCGGGCACTGGGAAGTGCGGGACGTGGTGGCGCATCTCGCGGACACGACCGAGTCGTACTTCGTGGCGTTCGACGCGGCCCGGTCGCACGCCGAGGTGCCTGCGGCGTACGGGCTGCCGGGGATGGCCGAGCGGGTGGACAAGCAGGCGCTCGCGCTGCGCAGTGTGCCGCAGGACGAGCTGGTGGAGCGGTTGCGGACCGACTTCGACAAGATGATGGGGATGTTCGACGCGCTCGGGCCGGACGACTGGGGCGGGTTCACGGTGCAGCACTTCTACATGGGTCCGCTGCCGGCGTTCTTCTACCCGGCGTTCCAGTTGATGGACTACGGCGTCCACTCCTGGGACATCCGGCAGGGCACCGGCCGCGCGCACGGGCTGTCCGGCGAGGCCGCCGACCTGCTGGTCCCGTTCATGTTCGTGCTGTGGAAGTACACCACCGGGGCGAAGGATCCGTGCGAGCTCGGCATCCGGATCACCAGTGGCCCGAACGCGGGCGACACGCGCGTGACGGTCGGCCCGGACGGTATGGACTACGCGGCCGGCGACATCGATGATCTGCCGGCGATGATCGAGTTCGATCCGGGCAGTTTCGTCCTGACCGCGTTCGGTCGCAGCAACGCCGGTACGATCCGGGGCGACCGGGCCGTCGCCGACCGGTACCTGAACTTGTTCTTCCGGATCTGAGGGGGAGTGGATGACCGAGATCGACCTGTCCACGATCGAGGCCGAGCGGCACCGGATCAGGTCGGCGTACCTGAAGCCCGGTGGTACGTCGACGGCCCGCGGCCTGCATCACACGGCACTGCTGAGTGCGGACGTCGAGCGGACGGTGCGGTTCTACCAGGACGTGCTCGGGTTTCCGCTGACCGAGATGGTCGGCAACCGGGACTACGAGGGGTCGACGCACTTCTTCTTCGACATCGGGAACGGGAACCTGCTGGCGTTCTTCGACTTCCCCGGGCTGGATCTCGGGCCGTACGCCGAGGTGCTCGGCGGACTGCACCACCTGGCGATCTCGGTCGAGCCGGCGCAGTGGGAGCGGCTGAAGCAGAACCTGGACGAGGCGGGCGTGGAGTACCTGGAGGAGAGCGGTACGTCGATCTACTTCCGCGACCCCGACGGCGCCCGGATCGAGCTGATCTCCGACCCGCTCGGCGAGATGTACGGCCTCAAGGTCCTCTGAGCAACCGCGCGGCCTGCCGGGCGCGCCGCAGCGGTTCGGGCGTCCGGCGCCCGGCGTTGCACAGGTTGATCACCCGCACGGCGGTGGCGAGGTCGGCCCGCCAGCCCGTATGGACGACGAGCGGACGAGCGCCCGGCTTGGTCCGGAGCCAGGTGGCGACCCGCTCGCCGTCGATCGCGAGCGCCGAGGTCGCGCCGGGCTCGTCGGCCGGCCACGGTCCGGTCGCGATCAACGGCCGGTGGGTGACGCCGATGGTGGGGAGATCCAGTGCGGCGCCCAGGTGCGTGGCGAAGCCGGCTCGGCGCGGGTGATCCGCCCCGGTGGCGTCCAGCAGCAGGACATCGGGTGCGGGGGCGAGGCGGCGTACGACGTACTCGCACAGCGGCCCGAGGCGCAGCGCCAGCAGCCCAGGAAAATATGGGCCCGACGCACGGCCGCGACGCAACTCCTGCCCGACAACCTCGCCGCCGTCCTGAACCACCGCGGCCGCCCAAGCGGGATCGCCCGCAGCACCAGAACTCGTCAGGCCGCGCTGGAAGCAGATCCAGACGGCGCCGATTAGCAAGCGCTCCGGCGGATTCCATAGCGCTGGTCGCAGCTCGGCCAGCTCGAGCTCGCGCTATCAGCTCGTCCTGCTCGGTCGGCCAGGTCATCCGTGCAGGTGGGCCTGGAACCAGTTGCGGGCCAGGTCGGCCACTCGTTCGAGGGTGTCTGGTTCGGTGAAGAGGTGGGTGGCGTTGGGGACTACCTCCAGGTAGTTCGGGCAGTGGAGTTGTTGCTGGGCGTCGCGGTTGTGGCGCAATACGTCGAAGTCGAGTTCGCCGACGATCAGTAGCGTCGGGGCCGTGACGTCGGCCAGGTGGGTGGTGGCGAGGTCCACGCGTCCGCCGCGGGAGACGACGGCGTGTACGTCGGAGCCGGTGCCCGCCGACCAGAGGGCCGCAGCACCGCCCGTGCTGGCGCCGAAGTAGCCGACCGAGAGGTCGAGCCGCCGTCTGGCCCATTCGTGCGTCGCCCGCAGCCGATCGGCCAGCGCGGGGATGTCGAACACGTTGCGCCGGTCCTGAGCCTCTGTCGGCGTCAGAAGGTCGAACAGCAGCGTGGCGATCCGTGCCCGGTTGAGGACGTGCGCGACGTACTTGTTCCGCGGGCTGTGGCGACTGCTGTCGCTGCCGTGCGCGAAGATCACCAGACCGGCGGCCGGTGCCGGCACTGCCAGCTCACCAGGCAGCTGTACGCCGCGGGCATCGACGACGACCTGTTCAACGTTCATCACGCGATCCGTCGGGGGACGGTTCGCCCGCCGGGTGTTCGACGAGGGCTACGACCCGGGCGGACAGGAAGCGGGCGGTGCGGATCGGCGTGCCGGAGCGGGTCACCTCGACGACCTCGGTGACGCTGCGGTTCGTGGTGACCTCGACGCGGCGGCCGGCCTTGGTGGCCGTGATCTCGTACGACGAGACGCCGTTGCCCGTGTCGACGACGATCTCGACCCGATCGCCCTTCATGGATCCAACGTACTCGTCCCAGCCGTTGACCGGGCCGCCGCGCCGGCGGGATCCTCGTGTCGGGGTGGGGTTGAGATGGGGCAGCGAAGTCCACTGGTGACACTGGCGGCGACCGCCGCGGGGCTGGTCGTCCTGCTCGTCGTGAACAGCACCCAGGCGAGCACCCCGACGAGCGCTCAAACCGGCACCCAAGCCATCAGCCCAACCAGCACGAGCCCACCGCAGACGACCGCCCCGCAGACCACACAAGCACCGGCAACCACAAAAGCACCGCCGACCACAAAAGCACCGGCAACCACCAAAGCACCGGCAACCACCAAAGCGCCGGCAACCACGAAACCACCCGCCGCACGCACAGTCGTGTACGCCGGACGCACCCCGACCCGCGAAGCCGTAGCCCTTGCCGTCAAAGGCACCCGGGCCGTCAGCTACGTCTGCGACGGCCGCACCCTGGAAGCCTGGCTGACCGGAACCGTCGCGAACGACCGAGCCGTCCTCCGTTCGCGCACCGGCGACCACCTGACCGCCACCCTGAGCCCGACAGCCGCGACCGGAACGTTCACGCTGAACGGCCGCACGCTGCGCTTCACGATCCCCACGGCCGGTCCGCCAGCGGGCCTGTACCGAGCCCGCAACAGCACAAGAACGATCGGCTGGATCGTCCTCCCCAACGGCCAGCAGGTCGGCGTCGACGACGACGGTACGCCGGCGCCCGCCCCGCCACTCGACCCGGCCAACCGCACAGCGACGGTCGACGGCGTGTCCGTCACAGCCCTGACGATCACCGGCGACGAGACGTTCTGAGATGACCACAGCCACAGGCCCCAAGGCGAGCACAGTCGTCGTACCGTTCGCGGCCGGCGCCGCGGTGGCCGTCGCGCTGGGCGTCTACGGCCGCCTGCACGACCCGACTGGTGTCGCGATCGACATCGCCGGCTTCTCGAGCTTCCGGTCGGTGAAGACCTGGCTGGCAACCGTCGCCGCGGTGCTGGGCCTGGTCCAGATCCTGTCGGCGATCGCCCTGTACCGCGGCCGACCCGGCCTCGCACCGCTGCACCGCTGGTCCGGCCGGGCCGCCGTCGCCTTCACCCTGCCGGTCGTCGCCCATTGCCTTTATGCGTTGGGCTTCCAGTACGGCGAGCCGCGGGTATTGATCCACTCGCTGCTCGGCTGCTTCTTCTACGGCGCCTTCGTCGTGAAGATGCTGTCGCTCACCCGCACCGACGCACCGCGCTGGCTGCTGCCCGTCGCCGGTGGCGCGGTCTTCACGGGACTCGTCGGCCTGTGGCTGACGTCCTCGCTGTGGTTCTTCACCACGTTCGGCATCATCCGCTGAAGGGAGCAGATGTGGACGCACCAAGCCGCCGTACGATCCTGGCCGGAGCCGCCGCCGGACTCGCGGGCCTCACGGGGTGCCAGAAGTACGGCGAACCCACGGCGACCCCGGCGCCCGCGCCGGCCAATACCGTCCTCGGCAAGATCGCCGACATCCCGGTCGGCGGCGGCAAGATCTTCGCGCCGAACCAGGTCGTGGTGACGCAGCCGGTCAAGGGCACGTTCAAGGCGTTCAGCTCGATCTGCACCCATCAGAGCTGTCCCGTCGCGAGCGTCTCCGGCGGCACCATCAACTGCGACTGCCACGGCAGCAAGTACGCCGTCGCGACCGGGGCCGTCGTCGCCGGGCCGGCGCCCCGCCCGCTGCCCCCGAAACAGATCACGATCACCGGCGACACCATCACGCTGACCTGACTCTGACCTGACGCTGACCTGACTCTGCCCGCGAACCAGCCGTGGGGGAGGATGGGCCCCATGACGCCCTCCAGTGACCGTACGTCGTACGCCGCCGACGCCGAGGTGGTGGAGCTCTGCAGCGAGCTGATCCGGATCGACACCACGAACTACGGCAACGGCAAGAGCAACGGCGAGCGCGTCGCGGCGGAGTACGTCGCGGCCAAGCTGGACGAGGTCGGGATCGAGTCGACGATCTACGAGTCGGAGCCGGGCCGCGCGACGCTGGTCGCGCACTGGGACGGCGAGGACCAGAGTGCGGACCCGCTGCTCGTGCACGGGCACCTCGACGTCGTGCCGGCGGACCCGAAGGACTGGAAGGTGGACCCGTTCGCCGGGGAGATCTTCGACGGGTGCGTGTGGGGCCGCGGCGCGGTCGACATGAAGGACTTCGACGCGATGGTGCTCTCCGTCGTGCGGGCGCGCCAGCGGGCCGGCGTGAAGCCGCGGCGGCCGGTCCGGCTGGTGTTCACGGCCGACGAGGAGGCCGGCGGGGTGTACGGCGCCCAGTGGCTGATCAACAACCACCCGGACACGGTCGCCGACTGCACCGAGGGCATCGGCGAGGTCGGCGGCTTCTCGATCACGGTCAAGGACGACCTGCGGCTGTACCTGATCGAGACCGCCGAGAAGGGCATGAACTGGATGCGGCTCAAGGCCCGCGGCACGGCCGGCCACGGGTCGATGGTGAACACCGACAACGCGGTCACCAACCTGGTCGAGGCGGTCACCCGGATCGGCTCCCACGAGTGGCCGCTGCGTGTGACGCCGACCGTCCGCGAGTTCCTGAAGACGCTCGAGGACGTGCTCCAGGTCGAGCTCGACCCCGACGACATGACCGCGACGCTGGCCAAGCTGGGCAGCTTCAGCCGGATGTTCGGCGCCACGATCCGCAACACCGCGAACCCCACGATGCTGAACGCCGGCTACAAGGTGAACGTGATCCCGGGCGACGCCGAGGCGCACATCGACGGGCGGTTCCTGCCCGGGTACGAGGACGAGTTCTACGCCACCATCGACGAGCTGCTCGGTGACAAGGTGCAGCGCGAGACCGTCGTCACCGACATCGCGCTGGAGACCGAGTTCAGCGGCGGTCTGGTCGAGGCGATGAAGGCGTGCATCCAGGCCGAGGACGCGCAGAGCAGGTTCGCGCCGCTGCTGATGTCGGGCGGCACCGACGCCAAGTCGTGGAGCCGGCTGGGCGTGCGCTGCTTCGGGTTCGTGCCGCTGCAGCTGCCGCCGGACCTGGACTTCATGGGCATGTTCCACGGCATCGACGAGCGGGTGCCGACGTCCGCGCTGGAGTTCGGCTCGCGGGTCCTCGACCGCTTCCTCGATCAGGCCTGAGGCGTCACCCCTGCAGGTGACTCGGCCGGTGGGTCACCTGCTCGATGTTCTCGGCCGCCGCCAGCACGAGCTGGTGCGAGAGTTCGGACAGCGCCCGGGCCGCCGCCAGTTGGTCGCCGATCCGCGGCACCTCCCGGTCGTGCGGATGCCGATACGCCGTACCGCGTGCCGAGAACTGCTCCTCCTGGTGGGTGTGCAGCCGTGCTTCGGCGCGCGTCACCCGTTCGTCGCCCTGCTCGTCGATCTCGATGTCCACGACCCAGTTCCGCACCGTTGACATCCCACTCACCTTCGTTCGCTCTGGTCCTCCTTCGAGCGTCGTACCACCACCGGCCGGTTGAGAAGACCTGAGTTCAAGAAGTCCGCTGCGTGCTCGATGTGTTGCAGATCGAAGCGGCGGCCGAACTCGGCTGTCACGTCGGCGGCCGCCTGCAGAAGGTGGCGGTCCGCCGAGAGTGCGTTGGCTGCCGTGTTGTGTACGTCGATGCGCAGGACGTTCGTGCCCGGGCGCGCGGCGTCGGTGAGGTCGACCTCGTACGGCGGGGCCCAGAGCGAACCGCAGTGGACGTCGTTGAGCCAGATGTCGGCGGCGACGCCGATGGGCGGGGTGATGAGGGCGCGATAGGAGTTGGCCGGGAGGTAGGGCTCGCTGCCCGGTGCGACCGGCTCGCCTGGGCCGAAGTCGAGGAGCAGGTGGTCGGTGGTGTCCGGGAGTTCGAGCTCGGTTCGATAGGTGGCCGAGCCTGAGTACGTCGCCAACGCCGGGTCGTCCTCCCACCGGTGCGGGAGCGAAACCGGACGTGTCTCGCCACCGAAGGCCACCGACCAGTCGCCCTGCACTGCGCCGTCGAGGCGCTCACGCTGCTCAGGTATGTCGTCCTGACGCCCGACCGGCGTCAGGACAGCCGACTCGTACGGAGCGAGGGTCGGGGTGCGAGTGACGGTCACCTTGCCGGAGAGCGGGCTCCAGCGTTCCATCGGGTGCGGGAAGGTAAGGGTGCGGGGCTGAGTGCCGGTGTTGGCGACGAAGTAGAGGTCGCCGTCGGCCAGGCGGCGGTGGACGATGCCGATGTCCTGCTGCGGCTGGATCGGCGGCGGGGGAAGGTGACCGGCGAGCGTGCTGACGTCGGTGACGACCTGTCCGCCGGACGCCTCGACGGCGGCGAGCCACCGGCTGGTCTCCGGTGGGGTCGTGGTTCCTTCGGGTACGACGACCAGCGGCGCGTCGGACGGATCCAGCACGGCCAGCGCGTCGTCGTCGATCAGGTCGAAGTCGAGCCCGGCCTCGCGGATGATCCGGGGAACGCTCTCGGGGATCAGCTGCCGCACGACGCGGTACAGGTTGAGCGGCTCGGCGTGCCCGGCGCGTGCGGCGTACGCGTCGTACGTCGGGACGTAGATCTTCACCGGCCGGACCGGTACGCCCTGCTGGAGCACCCAGGAGAGGCGGTGCAGGGAACCGAACAAGTCAGTTGCCGTCGGCCACCAGGGGTTCCGGTCGTCGAGCGCGCCCGCGGCGTAGAAGATCCAGCCGAGCCCCGGTCCGCCGGACGGCGAGTACGGCCATCCGTGGCCGATCAGCTGATTGACGCCGGAGAGGAAATGCTCGTTGGCCTCGCCCTGCAGATCCAGCGGCGTGGCGCGGTACGACGGCGAGTGGACCCACGTCCAGACCTCGGCGGACACCACCGGCCGGCCGTGGATGTTCGCGGCCGACGACGCCCAGCGGGTCTCCGGAAGGCGTGTCCAGCCCCAGCCTTCGCCCTCAAAGAGGTCCGCGTGGCGATAGCTGCTCATCGTCGCCGGCGGTTCGCCGTAGCTCTGGATCCGGAACGGTACGCCGTGCCCGGCCGCCCAGCGCTGGAAGACCTTCAGAAAGTTGTCCTCGTACAGCTCCGACAGCGTCCGCCCGAAATCGATCCGCAGCTGCCGCGAGCCCTCGGTGCCGACGAGCAACCCGTAGAGCCGCGGCCGCAGGTCGTACCCGCGCCGCTTCGCGAACTCGTCGAGCATCGCCGGCGTCCAGTCGCCGCCGTACACCTCGAGGCTGTCGCAGAACACGGACCCGAGCAGCTCCGGCGTCGCGGCCTGCACGAGCGGCTCCGCCACCCGCCGGATGTGCTCTTCGGCCGCGGCCGCCGAGTAGTGGTCGAGCGTCAGCCCTTCGGCGCCCGCGGCGGCCCGCTTCACGTTCTGGCCGGTCACACGGGACGTCGCGATCAGCACCTCGCGCGGCTGACCGCCTGCCGGCACGCGGATCATCCCGTCCCGCACCGGCACCTCGACGTACGACGACGGCGCGCCCGCCGACCCGTCACCGACGTACGCGGCCACGAACTCGTCACCGGGCCAGGCGGCGACGATCGGTACGTCGTACGCCGCGGCGCCGATCTCGCGGCGGTCCCAGTGCAGGTGCCGCGCAGCCAACGAGGGGCCGATGTGCGGGCCGCCGTACGACCATCCGCTCCCGAGCGTCACGTCGAACCGCAGGCCGAGGCGGCGTGCCGTCCGGGCCGCGTGCCCGACGAGCTCGAGGAACTCCGGCGATCCGAACGGCGCGGTCACCGGCCCCATCGGGTAGACGAACGCGACCTCGGCCCCGCCGAGCCCCGCCGCGGCCATGGCTTCCAGCTCGCGGTCGATCTCGTCTCGCTCGACGGACGGACCGAACCACCACCAGCGCATCATCGGCCGCGCCTCGGGCGGCGGGTTCCGGAACTGTCGTCGGACGTCGTCGACGGTCGCCATGCTCTTCACCCCACCGCCGCGGGCGGCGCGCGGTCAACGCCGCTGACCAGTACCGGTCAGATCGTCCTGCGCAGTGGTGACACCCGGGCGTTCACGACAGGTTCAGCGTGGCGCGGAGCTGGGGGAGGTGCTTCATCAGAGGTTGCGGGGGCGAGGGAGTGGTGACGACCGAGAGGGTGAGGCGGTAGTGGAACGGCGCGGGGGTGAGGTGCTCGCCGGCGCGGAGTTCGGTGGCGAGGGCGCTGCGGGGGACCAGGGCCAGGTGGGAGCTGCGACGGGCCATGGCGACGGTGGTGCTGAGGGTGACGCCGCGGCGCGGGATCGCGCCCAGCGCCGCAAGGCGGGAGTGGATGTCCTCGGCGCCGCGGTCGTACGTCGAGAACGCGATCTGGCGGTCCTTCAACGGTCGGCGACCCCGGCCGGGTGGGCGGGCGCCGGGCGGGACGAACAGGACGAGTTCGTCGCGGCCGACGCGGCGGGACACAGTGCCGCGCGGCAGCGTCATCTGGTCGGCGATGGCGATGAACGCGGCGTCCATGGTGCCCTCGGCGACGCGCTCGACCAGGAAGTGACCGTGGTCGACCTGCTGCTGGATCTCCAGGTCGGGGAGATCGGCGTCCAGGACCGGGAACAGGATCGGCGCGAGGCTGGCGAAGGTGCCGATCACGAGCCGCTCGGTGACCGCGGCCGTGCGCGTGGCGTCGTACACCTCCTCGAGGTGGCCGAGGATGTGGTCGGCGCGGCGGCTGAGCTCGGCCCCGGCCCGCGTGGGGCGGGCGCCGCGGGTGTCGCGCTCGAAGAGCTTGGTGCCGCAGAGCCGTTCGAGCCGGGCGAGCCGCTGGGAGGCGGACGGCTGCGAGATGCGCAGTTCCCGTGCGGCGGTCCCCACGGCGCCGGTGCGGGTGACGGCCTGGACCAGCCGGAGGTCCTCGACCGATGGTAATGAGACCATAGGCTGAGCCTATGGCAAGCGGGCAAGATCCGCTGGCTACCTGGGCGCCGCCGGAACGCCAAGAATGCAAGGCGTGAAGGCGCGATTCGAGGCATTGGTCCTGTTGGCCGGAAGTGGTACGGCGGACTTCGCGTTCCGGATCGCCCAGGTCGCGCTGCCGTTGGTGATCCTGCGTGAGACCGGGTCCGTCGCGGCGACCGGACTGGTCGCGGGCGCGGCCGGCGTACCGGTGGTGCTGTCGCCGTGGTGGGCAAGGAGGGCGCGGCAGTGGGTCGACTCCGGCCCGCGGCTCGCGGTCGTGGCGCTTGTGTCGGCGATTGCGCTGGCCTCGGTTCCCGCGGCCGCCGGATTGGGCATCTTGTCGCCGGAGTGGCTGATCCTGAGCGGGCTGCTGCTCGGGTGCGGCGACGCTTTGTCGAACCCGGGCCGGTCGGCGCTGCTCGCCGACACCGGTGACCGGTGGGGCGATGGCCGGGCGGTCCAGTTGCTGACCTGGCAGGACGGGCTACGGCGGTTCGGGATGCTGATCGGCCCGACCGTCGGAGCGGTCGCGATCTCCACCGGCTTGACGAACGGGTTGCTCTGGATCGAAGCCGCAAGCGTCGCCGGCGCCGGACTCCTGGCCTGCGCTGTCCGGTCCGAGCGGGCTCCAGTAGGTCTGGTGACGCCGTCGATCCGCGGCAGTCTGCGCGGGCGCACCGAGGTCGCCTACGGATGGGTGGTCCGCGGCACGGGATGCGTCACGTGGTTCGCGTTCACGCTCGGGCTGTCGGTCGTCGGTGAGGAACGCGGGCAGCCCGGCGTCTACCTGGCCGCGGGCATGACTGGGTACGGCGTGGGGTCGCTTGTCGGCACCGCGGTGTCGCTGGCGGTGGTCCGGCGTACCAGGCCGACAGTGGCGGCGTCGGTGGCCTGGGCCTGGAGCGGGTTGTGCTGGGTCGGGATGGGTGTGTGGACGACGCCGCCGGTGGTCGCCGTGATGGGCGCTTTGTCGGGGGTGACCGTGGTGATCGGAATCGCCGCGATCTCCGTCCTCATCACGCGCACATCCGTCGGCGCCGAGCGACGGGCGTTGCTGTCCGGGCAGAGCGTCGTCGTGAGCGCCGGCAGCGCGGCCGGGATGCTCGTGGGCGGGCCGATCATCGGCGCGGTCGGTGCCGAGCTCGCGCTGATCGGGTCCGGGCTCGTCACCGCGGCCGTCGCCCTGCTGGTCCTGGTTCGGTGCCAGACTGCGACGCCTGCCCGAGATCACCACGTCGGCCGAGCGGCCTGAGTACCTGAAGCGGATGGACGACTTCGATCTCTAACGCGCGAGCCGTCCGAGCAGCGCCGAGGCCGCGCAGATGCCGGCGATCGCCGCGGCGATGAGGACGCTGAAGTCGAGCAGGTAGTTGGTGGGCTGGCCGATCAGCAGGCCGCGGAGGGCGCTGACCTCGTACGTGAGCGGATTGGCGTGCGAGAGCGCGCGGAGCCAGCCGGGCATGATGGCGACCGGATAGAGGGCGTTGGACGCGAAGAACAGCGGCATCGTGATCGCCTGGCCGATGCCCATCAGCCGGTCGCGGCGCAGCACCAGGCCGGCGATCGTCATCGACAGGCAGGAGAAGAACGCCGCCCCGAGCACGACGACCGCGAGCATCGCGAGCAGCTTCAGCGGGTTCCAGGTGAGGCTGACGCCGAGCAGCGCGGCGACGATGAGGACGACGATCGCCTGGGAGATCGTCCGGACCCCGGCCGCGAACGCCTTCCCGGCGACCAGCGCCGAGCGCGGCGACGGCGTGACCAGGAGCTTGGTGAGGATCCCGGCGTCGCGCTCCCAGATGATCTGGATCCCGTAGAAGATCGCGACGAACAGCGCCGACTGCGCGATGATGCCGGGCGCGAGGTAGTCGAGGTACGGGACGTCGCCGGTCGGGATCGCCCGGATCCGGCTGAACGTCTGGCCGAAGATGACCAGCCACAGGACCGGCTGGATCGCGCGGGTGATCAGCTCGGTCCGGTCGTGCCGCAGCTTCTGCAGCTCGACCAGGCAGAACGTCCCGATCCGGGAGAACAGCCGGAGCGCCGCGCGCGGGCGCGAATCAACCCAGGCGCTGGGCGGTGCGGCGGGTGCCACGGACATCGCGCAGACCTCCCTTCGCCTGACCCTCCAGGCTTTCCCCGGTGTGGCGCCGGAACACGTCCTCCAAGCTCGCGGCGGGACCGAGCGCGGCCTTCAGCTCGTCCGGCGTACCGACCGCGCGGAGCCGGCCGAGGTGCAGCAGGGCGACCCGGTCGCAGAGGATGTCCGCCTCCTCCATGTAGTGCGTGGTCAGCAGCACGGTCATCCCGTACCGCTCCTGCATCTCCTGCACCCGCGCCCACACCGAATCCCTGGCCACCGGGTCGAGCCCGACCGTCGGCTCGTCCAGCACGAGCAGCGCGGGCCGATTCACGAGCGCCTGCGCGAGCTCGAGCCGGCGCACCATCCCGCCGGAGTACGTCGACGCGAGCCGGTCGGCCGCATCGGTCAGGTCGACGATCGCCAGAACCTCGGCCACCCGCGCGGCCCGCTCCCGCCGCGGTACGTCGAACAGGCGCGCGAACCAGGAGACGTTCTCGCGGCCGGTGAGCGCGCCCTCGATGGACAGCTGCTGCGGGACGTACCCGAGCACCCGGCGGACCCGCATAGCGTCGGTGCGGACGTCGAGGCCGAAGACCCGGACGGTGCCGGACTGCGGCGGGTAGAGCGTGTTCAGCACCCGCAGCGTCGTCGTCTTGCCGGCGCCGTTGGGACCGAGCAGGCCGAAGCATTCGCCAGGGGAGACGGTCAGGTCGAGGTCGTCGACCGCGAGCTGGTCACCGAACCGGTGACTCAGACCCGTCACCGACACCGCGGGTTCCGCACTCATACGCGCTCCTTCCTGAGCTGCTCGTAGGGATGCAGGCGCTCCGCGAGCCCGGTCAGCACCGGCAGCGCGGCGACCAGCGCGTCCCGCTCGTCCGGCGACAGGTCATCGAGCACACCGGACACCAGCGCCGTACGGCGGTCGCGCCAGGCCTCGACCTGTTCACGGGCCGGCTCGCTGAGCGTCAACCGAGCGACGCGCCGATCGGACGCGTCGGGCGTGCGCTGCAGCAGGCCGCGCTCGGTGAGCTGCCCGACGAGGGTCGACACCGTGTTCGCGACCAGGCCGAGCTCGGCGGCGGCCTCGGCGACCGAGATGCCGGGGTTGCGGCGCACGGTGCGGACCAGCTCGGCCTGCGAATCGGTGAGCGCGGACAACGGGAACGGGCGTCCCGCGGAGCGGCGCAGCCGCCGCCGTACGAGCCCGATCGCGGCGATCAGTTCCTCGGCCAGGAGTTCGCTCACGCCGTCCAGAATACCTCTGGAGCAGAGATATTGCGCCGCGAGAACGGCCCGGACTTTCCGGGCCGGTCAGAGGGTCCGCATCACGCGGATGATGCGGCGGCGCAACCAGACGCGCCGCGATCCGTCCGGGTAGCGCCGGAGCCTGGCCAGCTCCCACCCGCCGTACTCCGCGTGCTCGGTGAGCAGCTTGCGCACCGCACCGCGGGACTCCGTCCTGGACACCTCGAACTGCTGCAGTTCGTATTCGGCCATCCGCACCTCCAGTACTACGCCCTCAGGAAACATCCTCCAGTGCCGCGACGATGGCGGGCGGCAATGTGAGCTCCTCCACACCCAGAACCGATTTCAGTTGCAGTGCTGTCCGGGCCCCGACGATCGCCGCCGACACCCCCGGCCGGTCCCGCACCCAGGTGAGCGCCACCTCGAGCGGGGTCCAGCCGAGCCCGTCGGCGGCTCGTGCGACCGCTTCCACGATGCCCGAAGCCCGGGCGTCGAGATAGGGGTCGACGAATCTGGACAGATGTTGGGACGCCGCGCGGGAGTCCGCCGGGATGCCCGTGCGGTACTTCCCGGTCAGTACACCGCGGCCGAGCGGGGACCAGGCGAGGACCCCGATGCCGAGGCCGGCGGCGGCGCGCAGGGCGTCAACCTCGGCGTCCCGTGCGAGCAGCGAGTACTCGACCTGGTTGCTGACCGGCACCGCGCGCCCCGGCCAGGCCTGCTGCCAGGTGACCGCGCGCGCCGACTTCCAGCCGGCGTAGTTCGACACGCCGACATACCGCACCTTGCCGGAGCTGACGGCGTGGTCGAGCGCCGACAGCGTCTCCTCCAGCGGCACGTCGTCGGACCAGGTGTGCAGCTGCCAGAGGTCGATGTGGTCGACCTTCATCCGCCGCAGCGAGCCCTCGAGATCGCGCAGCAGCGCGCCCCGGGAGGTGTCGGTGATCCGCTCGCCCCGGCGGACGCTGAACCCGGCCTTGGTCGCGATCACCAGGTCGTCGCGGTCCACCACGTCGCCGAGCAGCGACCCGATCAGCAGCTCGCTGTCGCCGTCGCCGTAGGCCGCCGCGGTGTCGATCAGCGTGCCGCCGGCGGACACGAACGCGGCGAGCTGCTCGCGCGCCTCGTGCTCGTCGGTGTCCCGGCCCCACGACATGGTGCCCAGGCCGAGCCTGCTCACCGCCAAGCCACTGTGACCGAGATAGCGCTGCTGCATGCACCGAGCCTATTGCGAGCCACCGACAACGGCTCGCTAGGCTCGCCAGTCATGCGACTCGGACTGAACATCGGCTTCGTCTACGGCGGCGACGACCATCTGGACCACCTGAGGCTGGTGAAGGAGGCCGAGGCACTCGGATTCTCGGTCACCTGGGCCGCGGAGGCGTACGGCTCGGACGCCGCTACGCTGCTCAGCTGGATCGCCGCCCAGACCACCACGATCGACGTCGGCGCGGCCGTGTTCCAGATCCCGGCCCGGACGCCGGCGATGACCGCGATGACCGCGGCCACCCTCGACCGGCTGTCGAACGGCCGGTTCCGGCTCGGCCTCGGCGTGTCCGGGCCGCAGGTGTCGGAGGGCTGGCACGGCGTCCGGTTTTCTCAGCCTCTGCTCAGGACCCGTGAGTACGTTGACATCGTGAACGCGGCCCTGCGGCGCGAGACGGTGGTGTACGGGGGGAAGTACTTCACCCTGCCGCTGCCCGACGGGCCGGGCAAGGCGCTGAAACTGACCGTGCGGCCGATCCGCGACCACGTGCCGGTGTACCTGGCCGCGGTCGGCCCGAAGAACCTCGAGCTGGCCGGCGAGATCGCCGACGGCTGGCTCGGGATCCTCAACGACCCAGGCTTCCTTGGAGAGCAGTTGGCGCACATCAGGACGGGCCGTGCCGCCCGTCAGAACCGTCAGGAGGACCTCGACGGGTTCGACGTCGTGGTCACCACCCCGCTGATGACCGGGGACGACATCCAGGCCGCGGCCGACCCGGTCCGCGGGTACGCCGCGCTGTACGTCGGCGGCATGGGCAGCCGGGAGAAGAACTTCTACAACGCGCTCGCGGTGCGGATGGGGTACGCCGACGAGGCGAAGGAGATCCAGGACCTGTACCTGGCCAAGAAGCACCGCGAGGCGATGGCCGCCGTACCGTTCGGCTTCCTGGACTCGATCTCGCTGCTCGGCGGCAAGGAGCGGATCGCCGAGAAGCTCACGGCGTACGCCGAGGCGGGCGCGACGACGGTGTCGCTGACGCCGTTCGCGCCGACCGTCGAGCAGCGGATCGCCGACCTGCGGACCGCCGCGGAGGCGCTGGAACTGTCCGGAGCCGGCCACTGATGACGATCTGGGACTCCATCATCCTCGGCATCGTCGAGGGGCTGACCGAATTCCTCCCGGTCTCCAGCACCGGGCACCTGACCATCGTCGCGAAGATGCTCGGGCTGAAGATCGACGACCCGTCGATCACCGGGTTCACCGCGGTGATCCAGATCGGCGCGATCGCGGCCGTGGTGCTCTACTTCCTGCAGGACATCCGGCGGATCGCCGTCGCCTGGGTCCGCGGCCTGGTCAAGCCCGAACACCGCGGCGAGTTCGACCACCGGATGGGCTGGTACGTGATCGTCGGCTCGACGCCGATCGTGATCGTCGGTTTCCTGGCCCGGGACGTGATCTCGGGACCGCTGCGCAGCCTCTGGTGGGTGGCCGGTGCACTGATCGGCTGGTCGGTCGTGATGGTCGCGGCCGAGCGGCTCGGCTCCAAGTCGAGACCACTCACCCGGATCACGATGGTCGACGCGATCGTGATGGGTGTCGTCCAGTGCCTCGCGCTGGTCCCCGGCGTGTCCCGCTCCGGGGCGACGATCTCGGCCGGCCTGTTCCGCGGCCTCGACCGGGTCGCCGCCACGCGGGTCTCCTTCCTGCTCGGCATTCCCGCCCTGGTCGGCGCGGGCATCTACGAGCTGAAGGACGCCCTCAGCGGCGACGTCGGTGCCGTCCCGCTGATCGTCGGCACGGTCGTCAGCTTCGTCGTCGCCTACGCGTCGGTCGCCTGGCTGCTCCGCTTCGTCGCGAAACACTCGATCTCGGTCTTCGCCTTCTACCGCGTCCTCCTCGGCATCGTCCTGATCATCCTCCTGGCCACCAGCACGATCACCGCGACCTAGAACCGATTTCGCTTACGTCCGAACAACGGGAGCGACGTCTCTCCAGTTGTTCGGACGTAACGGGGTGATCGGGGTCAGAGCCAGCCGACCTTGCGGAAGAAGCGGTACATGGTGAAGCAGACGAGGGCCATCAGGAGGAGGACGGCGTAGTAGCCGAAGTGCCAGCGGAGTTCGGGCATGTTGTCGAAGTTCATGCCGTAGATGCCGGCCAGCATCGTCGGTACGGCGGCGATGGCGACCCAGGCGGAGATCTTGCGCATGTCGTCGTTCTGCTGCACCGAGACGCGGGCCAGATGCGCGTTGAGGGCGGACGTGAGCAGGGTGTCGATCGCCTCGGCCTGGTCGGAGACCCGGCTGAGGTGGTCGGCGACGTCGCGGAAGAACGGGCCGGCCTTCGGGCCGAGTCCGCCGCCGCCGTGCGCGAACTGCTCCATCGGCTCCCGCAGCGGGTCGATCGCGCGGCGCATCTCGAGCACCTCGCGCTTCAGCCGGTAGATCCGCTCCGCGTCACTGGTGCGCTCGGGGGAGAACACCGAGCTCTCGATCTCGTCGACGTCGATCTCGACCTGCTCGGCGACCCGCTCGTAGTCGTCGACGATCGCGTCCGAGACCGCCCAGAGCACCGCGGCCGGGCCGTGCCCGAGCATCGAGGCCCGCTCCTCGAGCTCGTGCCGGGTGGTGGCCAGTTCGCCGCCTTTCCCGTGCCGCACGGTCACGACGTACCGCGGTCCGACGAAGGCGGTCACCTGCCCGGTCTCGACGGCGTCGCCCTCGTCGACGTACCAGAGCGTCCGCAGGACGACGAGAAGCGTGTCACCGAACCGCTCGACCTTCGGGCGCTGGTGGAGCTGCAGCGCGTCCTCGACCGCGAGATCGTGCAGGCCGAACAGCCGCTGCACCCGCGCCATCTCGGCGTCCGACGGCTCGTGCAGGCCGATCCAGCCGAAGCTGCCGGCCCGGCCGTCGGTGTCCTTGATGGCGTCGGCAACGGTCTCGGGATCCTTGGGCAGGTCCTGCCGTTCCCCCTCGGCGTACACCCCGCAGTCCACGATCACGGCACCATCATGGCATCGGGTATGGCATCGGGCACCGCATCAGGACTTGCGCGGACGGGATAACGTGCACTCCATGCCCACCGTGATCCTGGTTCGCCACGGTCGTAGCTCCGCGAACACGTCCGGCACGCTGGCGGGCCGGACGCCCGGCGTGAAGCTGGACGACACCGGCGTCCAGCAGGCCGCTGCGGTCGCGCAGCGGCTCGCCGAGCTGCCACTGGCCGCGATCGTCACCTCCCCGCTCGAGCGCTGCAAGCAGACCGCGGCCGCGATCGCGAAGCAGCACGACGGGTTGCGTCCGGCAACGGATCGCCGGCTGACCGAGTGCGGGTACGGCGACTGGACCGGACAGAAGATCGCGACGCTGGCGAAGGACCCGCTGTGGGCGGTCGTGCAGCAGCACCCGTCCGCGGTCACGTTCCCGGGCGGCGAGTCGATGCGGGCGATGCAGCAGCGCGCGGTCGACGCCGTCCGCGGGCACGACGCGGAGCTGGCGAAAAGCCACGGTGACAACGCGATCTGGGTCGCGGTCTCGCACGGCGACGTGATCAAGGCGATCGTCGCGGACGCGCTCGGTCAGCACCTGGACACGTTCCAGCGGATCGTCGTGGACACCGCGTCGACGACGATCATCACCTACACCAAGACCCGCCCGTTCCTGGTCCGGCTGAACGACTCCGGCAGCGAACTGGCCTCGCTGGTCCCTAAGCCGTCAGCGAAAGGCAAGCCCAAGAAGCAGTCCTCGGACGCCGTGGTCGGTGGACGGTAATAGGGTCTGGGTATGGCGCGAGTTGTGCACTCCTACGACGACCCCGAGCGGTTCGTCGCCGGCACCGTGGGCGAACCCGGTGCGAGGACGTTCTTCCTGCAGGCCCGGGCCGGGCACCGGCTCACCTCGGTGGCGTGCGAGAAGGAACAGGTGATGGCCCTCGCCGAGCGGCTGGACGTGATGCTGGACGAGGTCGCGCGGCGGTTCGACCGCGACCCGGTCACGCAGACCGCGGTCGACGACACCGCGCCGCTCGAGCAGCCGATCGAGGAGGAGTTCCGGGCCGGCACCATGACGCTGGCCTGGGAGGCCGACGCCGAGCGGGTCGTGATCGAGGTCTTCGCGGTCGTCACCGGCGACCAGGCGGACCTGGAGGAGACCGACCCGGTGGCCGCGGCGATGGAGTCCGAGGACGCCGAGGTGTTCATCGTCCGGATCACCGAGGAGCAGGCCCGGGCGTTCGCCCGGCGGGCGGTCGCGCTGGTCGCGTCCGGGCGGCCGAGCTGCCCGTTCTGCGGGCGGCCGATCGACGCCGACGGTCACATCTGCCCGCGGGCCAACGGCTACCGCAGGCACCTGCCGGAATGACGCCACGATGAGCGCCGACCCGGAGCTGCTCGCCCTCGGGGAGCTGTCGTTGCACGGCCGCCTGGTCGCGGCCTCGAACGGCACCTACCAGGGCTCGGTCAGCCTGGCCGGCGACACCGCAACGGTGGTCTACAAGCCGGTCGAGGGGGAGCGGCCGCTGTGGGACTTCCCGGACGGCACGCTCGCCCAGCGCGAGTTCGCGGCGTACGTCGTGTCCGAGGCGCTCGGCTGGTCGATCGTGCCGCCGACACTGCTGCGCGACGGGCCGCTCGGCGAAGGCATGGTCCAGCTGTGGATCGACGAGGCCGAGCTCGGCGCGGGGGAGACCGAGCTGGTCGACATCGTGCCGCAGGGCCGCGTCCCTGACGGCTGGGTGGGTGTCCTGGATGCGCTCGACGGCCGCCACAACCCGGTCACTCTCGTGCACGCCGACACCGACGCGTTGCGGCGGATGGCGGTGTTCGATGCCCTGGTCAACAATGCCGACCGCAAGGGCGGCCACGTGCTGAACCCGGGCGACGGGCGCGTGTTCGGCGTGGACCACGGCGTCACGTTCAACGCCGACGACAAGCTCCGCACGGTTCTCTGGGGCTGGGCCGGTGAGCCGATCCCGGCGGACCTGCTGGACGACGTCCGGCGGCTGGCGGATCAGCTGGCCGGCGGTCTCGGCCAGCAACTGTGCGAGCTCGTCACCGCCGTCGAGCTGACCGCGACCCGGGAACGCTGCTCGACCCTGCTCAAGACCGGAACCTTCCCGTACCCGAGCGAGGACTGGCCCGCGATCCCCTGGCCGGCTTTCTAGGACCGCGGCTGCACGCTGATGTTGCCGATCCGGCCGAGGTCGTCGAACTCGACCACGACCGGCCCGCCGTCCGGCGCCGTACCGCGGATCGCCTCGGCGCTCTCGTCGTACCGCAGGCCGAAGTGCTGCAGGTAGCCGCGGACGACCTGGCGGTGGTCGGCGGGGAAGACGCTGACCGCGGTCATCAGCAGCCGCGGCGTGGCGATCGCGTCGAAGTCTGCCCGCGGCAGTTGCTCGTCGGCGACGTGCAGGTACACGTGCCCGCGCCCCTCGTTGATCGCCGTCGACCAGACTCCGCGGCCGCCGAGCACCGACCCGGCGGCGATCGCCAGCGTGATCGCCGCCTGTGCGGGCTGCTCGAACCCGCCGAGGTCCGGGCTGTCGGTGGTGAACTCGGAGATCCCGTGCCGCTCGCCGAACTCGCGGATCGCAAGCGTCGGCGCGACCGCGGGCGCGTCCGGGCCGAACCCCGGGTTCGCCCAGCCCCACAGCCAGGTCCGGTCGAGCTCGGAGAAGCTCCCGAGCAGGGAGATCCCGCCCAGGACGCCGCGCTCGCTGCTGAGCGTGCGCGCGTCCAGGTCGGCCTCCAGCGAGTCCGGTCCGACCACGTCGTTGAACAGGTCCTGCTGCTGGATCGCGGCGGCGGCGATCCAGCCGCCGTACGCCTGGAGCTCGGGACTGAAGTCTGCACTCATCGTTCGGCGAGATTAGCGGCCGCCGGGGTGCACGTCGCCGTCCGGACCACGGAATGGAACCGTGTCGCGTCATTGAAAATCGGACTGGCATAAGCTCCGACACATGCAGGCGTGGACGAAACCAGACATCCCGGTCGTACCGGGCCCGGCCCGGCGGCTACGCCTCTACGACACCGCGTCGCGCGGCCTGGTCGAGGTCCCGCCGGGCGACGGCGGGACGGCCCGGATGTACGTGTGCGGCATCACGCCGTACGACGCGACGCACATGGGCCACGCGGCGACGTACGTCACGTTCGACCTGATCAACCGCCTGTGGCGCGACGCCGGGTACGACGTCTCGTACACGCAGAACATCACCGACGTCGACGACCCGCTGCTGGAGCGCGCGACCGCGACCGGCGTCGAGTGGACCGACCTCGCGGCGCAGGAGATCCAGCTGTTCCGCGACGACATGACCGCGCTGCGGGTGATCCCGCCGCAGCACTACATCGGCGTGGTCGAGTCGATCGACCTGGTCGCGAGCGCGGTCGAGGACCTGCGCCGCGCGGACGCGGTCTACTCCGTCGACGGCGACCTGTACTTCGCGGTGAAGGCGGACCCGGCGTTCGGCAGTGTGTCGAACTACGACCGCGAGACGATGCGCGAGCTGTTCGCGGAGCGCGGCGGCGACCCGGACCGCGAGGGCAAGCGGGACCCGCTCGACAGCCTGCTGTGGCGGTACGAGCGGCCTGGGGAGCCGGCGTGGGACTCCGCGCTCGGTCGCGGCCGGCCGGGGTGGCACGTCGAGTGCTCGGCGATCGCGCTGAAGTATCTCGGCATGACGTTCGACGTCCAGGGCGGCGGGTCGGACCTGATCTTCCCGCACCACGAGATGTCCGCGAGCGGGGCGCAGGTCGCGACCCGGGAGTACCCGTTCGCGCGGGCGTACGTGCACCAGGCGATGGTCGGGCTGGACGGCGAGAAGATGTCGAAGTCCAAGGGCAATCTGGTGCTGGTGTCGAAGGAGCGGACGGCCGGCGCTGATCCGATGGCGATCCGGTTGGCACTGCTGACGCATCACTACCGCACGGACTGGTTCTGGACCGCCTCGGATCTGACGGATGCGCAGGCGCGACTGGACGTGTGGCGGGGCGCGATTGGGCGTGGCTCCGGGCCGGACGGGGCGGCTGCGGTTGACGCCGTACGGGCGGCGCTCACCAACGACTTGGACACCGCCGGTGCGTTGGCAGCTGTCGACGCGTGGGCCGAGAGCGAGGGCGAGGACCATGAGGCCCCCGCCCTCATCGCTCAGGCTTGTGATGCCTTGCTGGGCGTGAAGCTCTAGCCCAGCGGCTGCGGTCAGCCGGTGACCGGGTGGTGGGTCTTGACCGGGGTCGGCACGGGGGCCGCCGGCGGGGTGTTGACCTGCGCCGGGGCCTCGACCGGCGGGCTCGGCTTCGGGGTGGGCTTGGGCTTGGCGGCGGGCGTGGCGCAGGTGGCCGAGGCGAGCGTGATGACCTCGGTCCCTCCGCCGAGGTCGATGCTCAGGCCCGTCACCGTGAACGCGCCGTCGGAGTGCTTGCCCTGACTGTTGACCTTGATGGTCGCCAGCGGGTTCGACGGCAGCGACGCGCCCTGCTTGGTGCTCGGCGCCTTGATGGTGCGGCCGAGCAGCGTCAGCGAGCCGATGTCCACGCCGCCGGTGTCACCGGAGCACCAGACGTTCAGCGAGTCGATGCCGAGCAGCAACTTCGGCGGGTTCAGCAGCAGGTTGCACAGGTCCGGCAGGTTCTTCACCGGCAGGTCCTTGGTGCTCAGCTGCGGCAGTGGCAGGCCGAGGTCGGGCAGCGCGATGTCCGGGATCGGCAGGTTGTCGGCGCCGGTCGTCGGCAGCGACGTGCACTGGTTCTTCAGCTCCGCCGGGATCGTCACCTGGCTGAGGATGTCCGGGCCGACGACGATGTCGAACAGCTCGACCGAGGCCGAGTCGTTGCCCGCGGTCGCCGTACCTGCCCGGACCGAGAGCAGCGGGTTCTGCGGGAGCTCGAGCGCGGACGTCGTGTGCCGCTTGCCGTCGAGCGACTCGGCGTACGGCGTCTTCGGGATCGGCACCTGGCCTTCGGCGCTCACGGCGTACGCCGAGGAGGGGCGGGCTGCCGCGTTGCCGACGGGGGCGCTCGCGACCAGGCTGAACGTCACGACGCCGGCCACGGCCGCGGCCGTCAGCACGGTCGGCGTCAGACGCCTCCTCAATGGTCGTCGCATCGGATCTCCTCTATTTGCTGTCGATCAGGACGAGCGTCCCGAGCGGAACCTTCTGCAGATGGGCCAGCGCGGTCCGCGGCACCCGGACGCAGCCGGCGCTGATGGCCGCTCCGAACACGCGCGGATTCGGCCAGCCGTGGATCGCGACCGTACCAGGCCCGCCACCGAACGTGTCCAAGGTGGGACTGTGCGCACCCAGCGGCAGCACGATCGGCGAGGCGGAGCGTTTGTGGTCGATGATCGAGCCGAGCAGGAACGTCCGGCCGGGCGGCGTCGGCGTCTGCTGCGCGCCGACCCCGGCCTTCCAGCTGCCGAGGCTCTTGTTGTTCAGGAACAGCTCCAGCGTCCGCGAGTTGGTGTGCACGCGGATCAGGTACGACGACGTGGCTCGGTCGAGGTCCTCGTCGCGGAGCCAGCCGGTGGACCGGTTGGGCTTGGAGGGGAGCAGGACGCGGACCCAGCCGTCGGTCTGCTCCACCACCGGCAGCCAGGTCGGCCCGAACTGGGTCGGGCCGATCTTGCCGAAGGCGTCCGCGCCGTCGAGGTCCGGGGCGCTGTAGAGCGCGGCCTCGGTCCGCGGGTGCACGACCAGGCCGGTGGTGCCGGCGTACGGCTCGCCGTCCAGGGGTGCGGTGGTGATGGTCGTGGCGGTCGTCGAGGCGGTCAGGGTGGTGAGGTCGACCGTCTCGTGCTTCTTGTTGCCGAGGATGCCGACCGTGGCGACCACGCCGAGGAGCAGGAGCACGGCCAGCGCCGGGACCGAGCTACCGCCCCGCTCGTCGCGCCTGCGCATGTCGTTGCTCCCCGTGCTTGCGGTGACGGCGGACCGTCACCCCCCAGTTGTCCGGTCGAGAATAAACCCGTTGGTAACAACGGTCCACACCCCGCGGTGGTTACGCCGCCGCGTAGTGCGCGGCGATCTCGTCGCTGGTGGTCATCCAGACGTCCGGCTGCGCGGCGATGTACCGGAGTGCGAGGTCCAGGTACTTCGCCCGGAACGGCTGCCCGATGACGAACGGGTGCAGCGCGAGAGCCATCACCCGCCCGGTGTCCGCAGAATCGTCGCGCAGGACGTCGTACTGGTCCTTCACCATCTGCAGGAAGTCCGGGCCGCTGAGGCCGCGGAGGAACAGGCCGAGGTCGTTGAGCTCCACGGTGTACGGGACGCTGAGCATGCCGGGGACGTTGAGGCGGTACGGCTGGTCGTCGTTGGTCCAGTCGAGGACGTACTGGTAGCCGAGCTCGGAGAGCAGCTGCGGCGTGTTGTGCGTCTCGGTCAGGGCGGGGCCCATCCAGCCCTTGGGGCGCTGACCGGTGGCGGTCTCGATGGTGTCGGTGATCTCGGTGAGGACGCGTCGTTCCTCCTCGGGCTCGTATCCGGTGTGGAGGACCGAGTTCGTCCGGCCGTGGGCGAGCCAGGCCCAGTCCCGCTCGACGCCGGCCTTGACGATCTGCGGGGTGTGCTCGGCGACGTCGGAGTTGAGCAGGGCGCTCGCGCGGACGCCGTACCGGTCGAGGATGTCGATGGTGCGCCAGATCCCCACCCGGGCGCCGTACTCCCGCCAGCCGTGGTTGAGCGGATCGGGATCGAGGTCGAGCGGCCAGATGCTCGTGGACGGCTTGCCGGGGAGGAAGTGCTCGATGTTGAGGCCGACGTAGAACGCGACGCGCTTGCCGTCGGGCCAGGTCAGGCGGGGCCGGGAGGGGAGCGGGCTGTAGTCGTAAAGGGAGTCGTAGAGCGTCATACCGGGACGGTAGAGTCTGACATCAGTGTCAGGTTCAAGTCCCGGAGGTGACCGTGCGGATCGGGGAGCTGGCCGACCGGACCGGGGTGAGCGTGCGGTCGCTGCGGTACTACGAGGCGCAGGGGCTGCTCGTCTCCGAGCGGACGGCGGGCGGACAGCGTGAGTACGCCGAGCGCGCCGTCGACCGGGTGATCCTGATCCAGGAGCTGTTCGCGGCCGGACTGCACAGCAAGAAGATCGCTCAGCTGCTGCCGTGTATGCGCGACCCCGACGGCGGCCCGAACGAGCGGGCCACCCCGGAGCTGGTCGTCGAGCTGACCGCCGAGCGGGATCGCATCGACCGGATGATCGCCGACCTGGCCACGTCCCGGGCAGTGCTCGACGACGTGATCGCCACCGCGGCCCGGGAACTGTAGATCTACTCGCCCGGCCGGTTCTTGTTGCGGCGCTTCAGGTAGCGCTCGAACTCGGCGGCGATCGCCTCGCCGGTGGCCTCCGGCAGGTCGGCGGTGTCGCGCTGCTCCTCGAGCGAGTGGACGTACTCCGCGACCTCGGGGTCCTCCTCGCTGAGCTCGTCCGCGCCGCGCTGCCAGGCCCGCGCGAGCTCGGGCAGCTCACCTTCGGGGATGGCCAGGTCCAGGAGCTCCTCGATCTTGCTGAGCAGCGCCAGCGACGCCTTCGGGCACGGCGTCCCTGCGATGTAGTGCGGGATCGCGGACCAGATCGACACCGCCGGCACGCCGAGCGTCGTACACAGGTCGGCGAACACGCCGGTGATCCCGGTCGGGCCCTCGTACGTCGACGGCTCCAGGCTCCAGGACGCGGTCAGCTCCTCGTCGGACGAGGTCGCCGAGACCGGGATCGGCCGGGTGTGCGGGGAGTCCGCGAGCAGGGCGCCGAGCACGACGACGAGCTGCGCGTTCGACTCGTCGACGATCTCCAGCAGCTCCCGGGAGAACGCCCGCCAGCGCATGTTCGGCTCGACGCCGCGGATCAGCAGCACGTCGCGGCCGGTGTCCTCCGGACGAGCCAGGTAGATCCGCGTGGTCGGCCAGGTGAGCTGCCGGCCGCCGTCCTCGTCGATGCTGACCCGGGGCCGGTTCACCTGGTAGTCGTAGTAGTCCTCGGGGTCGATCGCCGTGACGAGCTCCGCGTCCCACTCGTCGATCAGGTGGTCGACCGCTCCGGTGGCCGCCTCGGCCGCGTCGTTCCAGCCCTCGAACGCGGCGATCACGACCGGGTCCCTCAGGTTCGCGAGGTCAACCACTCGCAGGCCCCCTGTCGTCTCTGTAGCCAATCGGACTGCCAGCCTACGTGCTCGGCCGCTCCGGTGTGCCCGGTTTCACCCCAGGCGGAACGTGTCGTGCCCGACCAGGGAGAATGGAGGCGACCTGATCGTGGAGACGACGTAGAGGAGCGGTAGTTGCCGGCCCTGCAAGCGGTGCTGTGGGACATGGACGGGACATTGGTCGACTCCGAGAAGGTCTGGGCGGAGGTGCAGCTCGAACTGCTGGCCGGACTCGGCGCGACCTGGACGATCGAGGACTGCATGACCTTGATCGGGAGCGACCTGCGGGACGCCGTCCAGGTGTGGATGGCGCGGATCCCGGAGGGGGTGATCACCGCCGACGAGCTGGCCGACCGGATGTTCTCGGAGGTGGTCGAGGCGCTCCGGCGGGAGGTCAGCTTCCAGCCGGGCGCCCTGGAGTTGCTGCAGGCGCTGCGCAAGGAAGAGGTGCCGTGCGCGCTGGTGTCGGCGTCGTACCGGAGCATGATCGACGCGGTCCTCGGCCACCTGCCGCCGGACCCGTTCGACGTGATCGTCGCGGGTGACGAGGTGACGCTGGGCAAGCCGCACCCGGAGCCGTACCTGACCGGTGCCGCCAGGCTCGGTGTGGACCCGGCGAACTGCGTGGTGATCGAGGACTCGATGACCGGCACGCAGGCCGGGACGGCGGCCGGCATGTACGTGGTCGCCGTGCCGCAGTGGGTGACGATCCCGGACGCGCCGCGCCGGCTCGTGGTCAAGTCGCTGGAGCCGCTGACTCCGGAATCCTTGCGGGCGCTGCTCCGTTGACCAGCTAACGTCACTTGAGCCCATCGGGGGCGTTGTTTCGGGTAATGGGCTGGGGAAAGGTGAGACGGTGAGCGAGTGGGTGCGCCGGGTGTCGGCGGCCGTGGCAGTGGGTGCCCTCGGGGTGTCCCTTGCTGCCTGCGGTGAGCCGGACGACAACGCCCCGCACCCGGGGGAGCCGACGCCGAAGCTGATGCTGCTCCGGCTCGCGACCACCGACACGATCGCGTCACTGGACCCGGCAGGCCGGTACGACGTCGGCTCGCGGACCGTCCAGGCGAACCTGTACCAGACGCTGCTGACGATCCTGCCGGACAAGCCGACCCCGGTCCCGGACGCCGCCGACTGCCAGTTCGACTCGCCGACGACGTACACGTGCAGCCTGAAGGAGCACCTGACCTTCCCGAACGGGCACGAGCTGACGTCGTCCGACGTGAAGTTCAGCTTCGACCGGCTCGCCCGGCTGAAGACGCCCGGGGGAGCGGCCGCGCTGTTCTCCTCGGTGAAGTCGGTGAGTACGCCGGACGAGCTGACCGCGGTCTTCAACCTGACCACCCCGGACGCCCGCCTGCCGTACCTGCTGACCACCACCGCCGCGTCGATCGTGGACGAGGAGACCTACCCGGCGAACAAGTTGCTCGACACCAAGGCGATGGGCAGCGGACCGTACCAGCTGTCGAAGTACGAGCCGGGCACCGAGGTCACGCTGACGAAGTTCGCCGGCTACCGCGGACCGCGGGCGGCGCAGAACGACGGCGTCACGATCAGCCTGCTGAAGGACTCGAACGCGCTGTACCAGGCGGTGACCACCGGGAAGACGGACCTCGCGTTCCACGGTTTCGGCCCCGGCCTGCTGGACAAGCTGCGCAAGTCCGACCAGGTGCAGATCGCCGACAAGGGCTCGGCGGAGATCCGGCTGTACGCGTTCCAGATGAAGTCGCTGCTGGCCCGCAAGCCGGCGGTCCGGCGGGCGGTCGCGCAGCTGATCGACCGCCAGGCGATCGCGAAGAAGGCGTACGGCGACCGCGTGTCGCCGCTGTACTCGGTGGTGCCGCCCGGTTACGGCGGGCAGGCCGACGCGTTCAAGACGCAGTACAAGCAGCCGAACAAGGCGGCCGCCGCGACGATCCTCAGAGAGGCGAACATCGCGGCGCCGGTGCCGCTGACCGTCGGCTGGACGCCGTCGCAGTACGGCGTCGGCGCGAAGGCCGAGGTGCTCGAGCTGAAGCGGCAGCTCGACGCGTCGGGGTTGTTCCGGGTGACGTTGCGCGGTGCGGAGTGGCCGCAGTACCAGCAGGCGACGAAGGCCGGGGCGTACGACCTGTACCAGACCGGGTGGACCCCGGAGTACCCGGACGCGGACGACTACCTGGCGCCGTTCGTCACCGACGTTCCGTTGCAGAACGGCTACCGGTCGGCGGCGGCCACGAAGTTGCTGCAGCAGGAACGCACCGAGCAGAACGGGCTGAAGCGCGACGATCTGATCGGGCAACTACAAGGAGTGATCGCGCAGGACGCGCCGGTGATCCCGAGCTGGCAGGGCCGCGTCACGGTGGTCGCCGGCAAGGGCGTGGAGAACCTCGCGACGGCTCTCGACCCGTTGTCGTTCCTTTATCTTTCCGGCCTTCGACGGTGACCTCCGGGCTGTCGCCCGGTGACACAAAAATGCCATGGCAGTAACGGTTCGCGAGGTCCTGGCGACCGTGGGTGCGACGCCGTGGTTTACTGCGGAAAGTCCACGATACGGGACGATTTCCTGACGATCACGATCGGGCAACGCAGCACTTTCCGCGTTTGACTCCGGGCTGTAATGGCGGCAGGTTAAGGCGGCAGCCATTCCGGATTTCGTTCCGGTTCATCCGAACCAGGCAGGGGAACTCATCGCGTGAGCACGCCACTCGAGGTCGAGCCGGGGTCGTCGGCGACGCAGCCGGAGGCCGTACTCGAAGGTGTCGGCAAGATCGAGGGCCGGTCGCTGTGGCAGATCTCCTGGATTCGCCTGAAGCGTGACAAGGTCGCGATGGCCGGCCTGGTGGTGGTCTGCCTGCTGATCCTGATGGCGATCTTCGCGCCGCTGATCGTGAAGTGGTTCGGTGATCCGCCGAACGAGTTCCACCAGGATCTGATCGACACCAAGGGCGGCACGCTGGCCCCGCTCGGCACGTTCGGCGGCATGAGCTGGGACCACCTGCTGGGCGTGGAGCCGGTCAACGGCCGGGACATCTTCAGCCGGGTCGTCTACGGCTCCCGGATCTCGCTGCTGATCGCCTTCCTCGCGACGCTGCTGTCGGTCGTGATCGGCACCACGATGGGTATTGTCGCCGGCTTCTTCGGCGGCTGGGTCGACGCGGTCATCAGCCGGTTGATGGACATGTTCCTGGCCTTCCCGCTGCTGGTCTTCGCGATCGCACTGGCCGGTGTGATGCCCGACAACGCGTTCGGGCTGCAGGGCAACACGCTCCGGGTGAGCCTGCTGATTTTCATCGTCGGCTTCTTCAACTGGCCCTATATCGGCCGGATCATCCGAGGCCAGACATTGTCACTGCGGGAACGCGAGTACGTCGACGCCGCCCGCAGCCTCGGTGCCCGGCGGCCCTACGTCCTGTTCGTCGAGATCCTGCCGAATCTGCTCGGTCCGATCCTGGTCTACGCGACGCTGCTGATCCCGACGAACATCTTGTTCGAGGCGGCGCTGTCGTTCCTCGGCGTCGGCGTCCGGCCGCCTACCGCGACCTGGGGCGGCATGCTGTCCGACGCGGTCGCCTTCTACACATTGCCGCACTTCATGCTCTGGCCAGGTCTGGCGATCTTCATCACCGTGCTGGCCTTCAACCTGTTCGGGGACGGTCTGCGTGACGCCCTCGACCCACGAGCCCGCTAGCGCGCGACGGATGCGCCGGCTGGACCTGACTCCTGACACGAAGGGGTGGATCGGAGAACGATGAACGCCAGAAGGAAGACGGTGATCGCCGCAATGTCGGCGCTCGCCCTCGCGCTGACCGCCTGTGGCGGGAGCGGCGGGTCGACGAGCAACAACGGCTCGTCGAGCAAGGCTGAGTTCAACGCAGCCATGAACAAGGTGTTCAACGCGTCGGACAAAAAGGGCGGCACGATCAAGTACGCCGACGAGAGCGCCCCGGACTCGGTGGACCCGGGGGACACCTATTACGGCAGTCAGTGGGACATGATCCGGAACTGGGGCCGTTCGCTGACGATGTTCAAGGTCGCTCCGGGTGACGCCAGCAACGAGCTGGTCGGCGACCTGGCCGACGGCCTGGGCAAGGCCAGCGACAACGCCAAGACCTGGACCTACAAGCTGCGCTCGGGCCTGAAGTACGAGGACGGCACCCCGATCACGTCGAAGGACGTCAAGTACGCGGTCGAGCGGTCCACGGCCAAGGAGGTCCACCCGGACGGCCCGGCGTACTTCGACACGATGCTCAACTGGCCGGCCGGCTGGAAGGGTGCGTACCTGTCGAAGGGGATGAACACCGACTCGGCCATCACCACGCCCGACGACCTGACGATCGTGTTCCACCTGAAGGCGCCGTTCGCCGGGTTCGACTACCTGGCCATGACGCCGCAGACGATCCCGGTCCCGCAGGCCAAGGACACCGGTGCGAAGTACAAGGAACACGTGATCTCGTCCGGCCCGTACAAGTTCGACTCCTACCAGGACGCCAAGGGCTACGTCCTGGTGCGGAACGATCAGTGGGACCAGTCGACCGACGCGAACCGCAAGGCGCTGCCGGACCGCATCGAGATGTCGATGAACGTCAACGCCGAGGACATCGACAACCGGATCATCGCCGGTGACCTGGACGTCGCCGTGACCGGCGTCGGCGTCACGCCCGCGACGCAGACCCGGGTGCTGAGCGACCCGAACCTCAAGTCGCGCGCGGACAACCCGACGCTGGGCCGCTTCCAGTACGTCAGCATCAACCCGACGGTGAAGCCGTTCGACAACATCGAGTGCCGCAAGGCGGTCATGTACGGCATGGACAAGACCGCCTACCAGACCGCGTACGGCGGCGAGTTCGCCGGTGGCGAGCTGGCCAGCAACCTGATGCCGCCGGTCATCCCGGGGCAGCAGAAGTTCAACATGTACGAGACGCCGGACAGCAAGGGCGACGAGGCCAAGGCGAAGGACGCGCTGACCAAGTGCGGGTTCCCGAACGGGTTCTCCACCAACATCACCTTCCGGACCGAGCGGCCGAAGGAGAAGGCGGCGGCCGAGGCGTTCCAGCAGTCGCTCGCCAAGATCGGCATCAAGCTGACGCCGAAGGGCTTCCCGCGCAAGGACTACTTCTCCACCTACGCCGGCAACCCGCCGTACGTGGTGAAGAACAACCTCGGACTGGTCGTCAACAGCTGGGGCGCGGACTGGAACGACGGCTTCGGCTTCCTGTCGCAGATCGTCGACTCGCGGGTCATCCGGGACACCGGTGGCTCGTCGAACACCAGCGTCCGGATCCCGGAGGTCGACAAGCTGCTCGACCAGGCCAGCGTCGAGCTGGACAAGTCCAAGCGCGAGGCGCTGTGGGTCGAGATCGACAAGAAGGTGATGGAGCAGGCGGTCATCTACCCGGGCCTGTGGGCGAAGACCCTGATGGTGCGCGGGCAGAACCTGACGAACGTGTTCGTCAACGACCAGTACGGCATGTACGACTATCTCTCGCTCGGCAAGCCGTAACGCTTCTCGCTCAAGTAGGAAGGTAAGGCTGCAGGTGACCGGCCGGGGACAGCTTCCCCGGCCGGCCACCGAGGCCAGGATCCGTGATCGCATACATCATCAGGCGCCTGCTCGCCGCCGCCGGCACGTTGTTCGTCGTCAGCGTGCTCACCTTCGGCATCTTCTATATGTTCCCGCGGCTGGCCGGTGCGACACCGGAAACGCTCGCCAGCCGGTACGTCGGCCGTTCCGCCACCGCGGAGACCGTGAAGGCGACCGCGAACGCCCTGGGTTTCTACGACCCGGTCACGGTGCAGTACTGGCATTGGGCGAAGGGCATCTTCGTCGGCGCGGACTACAACCTGGGCACCGGCGTGGAGCATTGCCCGGCGCCCTGCCTGGGCTATTCCTTCATCAGCCGGACGCCGGTGTGGCCGGATCTGCTCGACCGCTTCCCGGTGACCCTCTCGCTGGCGATCGGCGCGTCGGTGCTGTGGCTGGCCGGCGGTCTGGCGGTCGGTGTGCTGTCGGCGCTGCGGCGCGGGACGGTGCTGGACCGGACGGCGATGATGGTGGCGCTGGCCGGCGTGTCGATGCCGATCTTCTGGACCGGCCTGATGGCGTTGTCGTTCTTCAGCTACAGGTGGGGCCTCTTCCCCGGCGGCGGCTCGTACGTGGCGTTCACGGAGAATCCGATCCGCTGGGCCTATGCGCTGATGCTGCCCTGGATCACGCTGGCGTTCCTGTTCTCGGCGCAGTACGCGCGGCTCACCCGCGCGGGCATGCTGGAGACGATGAACGAGGACTTCATCCGGACCGCGCGGGCCAAGGGCCTGGTCGAACGGGACGTCGTCGTCAAGCACGGGCTCCGGGCGGCGCTGACCCCGATCCTGACGATCTTCGGCCTGGACTTCGGCCTGCTGATCGGCGGCGCCGTCCTGACCGAGAACGTGTTCAGTCTCAACGGTCTCGGCAAGTACGCGGTGATCGGCATCTCCGATCAGGACATGCCCAAGATCATGGGTGTCACGCTGGTGGCCGCATTCTTCATCGTGCTCTCGAACCTGGTGGTCGACCTGCTGTATGCCTTCGTGGACCCGAGAGTGCGGCTGAAGTGACGGATCTCGAACCGAAGGCAGGACGTGCGTGAGCTTCCTCGAAGTCAAGGACCTCAGGGTTCATTTCCCGACCGACGACGGGCTGGTCAAGTCGGTGGACGGCCTGTCCTTCCACCTCGACCGCGGCAAGACGCTCGGGATCGTCGGCGAGTCGGGCTCCGGCAAGAGTGTGACGAGCCTGTCGATCATGGGCCTGCACAAGGCCGGTACTGCCCGGATCTCCGGTGAGATCTTCCTCGACGGTCAGGAGCTGGTCGGGGCCACGCCGGACGAGGTGCGGGCCCTGCGCGGCAAGCGGATGGCGATGATCTTCCAGGACCCGTTGTCCGCGATGCACCCGTTCTACACCGTCGGGCACCAGATCATCGAGGCGTACCGGGTGCACAACCAGGTCAGCAAGCAGGTCGCGCGCAAGCACGCGATCGAGATGCTGGACCGGGTCGGCATCCCGCAGCCCGACCGGCGCGTGGACGCGTACCCGCACCAGTTCTCCGGCGGTATGCGGCAGCGCGCGATGATCGCGATGGCGCTGTCCTGCGACCCGGACCTGCTGATCGCCGACGAGCCGACCACGGCGCTCGACGTCACCGTGCAGGCGCAGATCCTGGACCTGATCCGGGACCTGCAGCGCGAGTTCAACTCCGCCGTCATCATCATCACCCATGACCTCGGCGTGGTCGCCGAGCTCGCCGACGACATCCAGGTGATGTACGCCGGCCGCGCGATCGAGTACGGCACCGCGGAGGACATCTTCGACCGCCCGCAGCACCCGTACACCTGGGGTCTGCTCGGGTCGATGCCGCGGATCGACCAGGAGCGCACCGAGCGGCTGGTCCCGATCAAGGGCACGCCGCCCAGTCTGATCAACGTGCCGTCCGGTTGCGCGTTCCATCCGCGCTGCAACTACGCGAGCCTGACCGGTGGCGCCAGCGAGTCCGAGGTGCCGGAACTGCTCGACATCGGCGACGGCCATCGGGTCGCCTGCCACCTGACGGCGGAGCAACGCCGGAAGAGCTGGGAAACCGACATCAAGCCGAAGCTGTGAACGACGGAGCAACTGTGAGCGCGACTGAGACCGATACATCCATCACGCCACCCGCGGTGGGTGAAGAGCTGCTGGCCGTCACCAATCTGAAGAAGCACTTCCCGATCCGTCACGGCCTGCTGCAGCGCGAGACCGGTGCGGTCCGGGCGGTCGACGGCTTGGACTTCACCGTCACTCGGGGCGAGACATTGTCGCTGGTAGGGGAGTCGGGCTGCGGCAAGACCACCACCGGTCGGCTGCTGACCCGGCTGCTGGAGCCGACCGACGGAAAGATCGTGCTCGAGGGGCGGGACATCAGCCATCTCCGGGACGGGGCGATGCGTCCGCTGCGTCGTGACATCCAGATGATCTTCCAGGACCCGTACGGTTCGCTGAACCCGCGGCACACGGTCGGCAAGATCGTCGGTGCGCCGTTCAAGTTGCAGAATGTGAAGACCGAGCACGGCGTGAAGAAGGCCGTGCAGGAGTTGCTCGAGCTGGTCGGCCTGAGCCCGGAGCACTACAACCGGTACCCGCACGAGTTCTCCGGCGGCCAGCGGCAGCGCATCGGGATCGCGCGCACGCTGGCGCTGCGGCCGAAGCTGATCGTCGCCGACGAGCCGGTGTCCGCGCTGGACGTGTCGATCCAGGCGCAGGTGGTGAACCTGCTCGAGGACCTGCAGGACGAGTTCGACTTGACGTACGTGATGATCGCGCACGACCTGTCCGTCGTCCGGCACGTGTCGGACCGGGTCGCGGTCATGTACCTCGGCAAGATCGTCGAGCTGGCCGACCGGGTCAGCCTGTACGAGAAGCCGATGCATCCGTACACCGTCGCGCTGCTGTCCGCCGTACCGGTGCCGGACACCAAGCGGAAGGGCAAGCAGGAGCGGATCCGGCTGCAGGGCGACGTCCCGAGCCCGATCAACCCGCCGCCCGCGTGCCGCTTCCACACCCGCTGCTGGAAGGCCCAGGAGATCTGCAAGACGGTCGAGCCCCCGCTGATCCAGCTGGGCCCGGGCCACCAGACCGCCTGCCACTTCCCGGAGAACGCCACCCCGGAGCAGGAGAAGACGGCCCGGGACGCCGCCGCCAAGAGCTGAGCATCACGTGTCTGCGTGGTCAGACGCGTGAGCCGGCTTCTGCCTTCTCGAGCAGTCGCCGGGCCTGTTCGGCATGGCCCGGGTGGTGCCCGCGGTAGAAGTCGAGTGCGAACCGGAGGTTCGCGAGTGCGTCGTCGTACTCGCGAATCTCGGTGAGCACCTCGCCCAGGGTCAGCCGGCTCTGCGCTTCCCGACGCTCGTCGCCGACTGCCTTGGCGATCTCCAGTGCGGACTCGACATGCTGGATGGCGCGGTCGTGGTCGCGCAGCTCCTTGAAGGTGAGTGCCAGCACCCAGTGCGCGTCGCTGACGCCCTTGCTGTGCCCCAGTCCTTCGAGCTCCAGGAGTGACAGACGCAGGTCGTCGACGGCGAGTTCGGGGTGGCCGGACTTCACCCGTGCCCAGGCTGCCTCGATCCTGGCGTTGGCAACCCCGTCCGCGTCACCGAGGACCTCCCACTGCTGCAACGCAGCCCTGGCGTCCGCCTCCGCGGCGACCGGATCGCCCAGTTCGAGGAGAACCTCGCAGCGCGTCCCGTAGGCGGCCGCGAGCCCTCGGATGTCACCGAGCTCCCGGTTGACCGCGAGAGCGGATTCCACCAGCGGGAGGGCGTCCCGGTGCCGATGCATCCTGATGAGCAGGCGCGCGCTGTTGTTGGCCGCGAGGGACATGCCGCGCAGGCTCCCGGCGGCCTCGAAGCCTCGCTGCGCGAGGCGGAACCGGTCCGCCGACTCGTCGTACCGAGCGAGCTCCGCCAGCGCGATCGCGGCGTCGGCGTGCAGCTGTGCGCGGGTCCACTCGGTGATGTCGCCGGTGACGACACGATCGATCGACGGGAGCCAGTCGACGAGATTTCCGCGCTTGACGAAGTACTCGTAGAGGCCGATCACCAGGCCTGCGACGCGCTCGTCGCGCCCGCCACCGGCGCCGAACTGTTCGATCAAGCCGATGTAGTTGGGCAGTTCGCGGTCGATCCAGCTCAACACCGCGTCATGCGTCGCGAAGTCGGCACAGGAGGGCGGGGGCGGCTGATGAGGCCACGCCGTCCGCAGGGCGGTCGGGCCGTTCAGGACGACCGCATGCCATGCCACGGACAGGTAGAAGGTGAGGAGGCGGTCGAGGGATGCCTCCTGCGTCGCGGGTGGGAGCCGAGTGGCCAGCTCGCGGGCGTAGGCGCGGACGAGATCGTGGAACTGGTAGCGGCCAGGGGTCCAGGATTCGACGAGGTGAAGGTCGGTCAGCCGTTCGAGGATGCGGTTCGTCTCGACCGGGGTGGCGGCGAGGAGCGGGGCGGCGGTCCGCGCGGTGAAGTCCTGGGCGTCGCTCAGGCCGAGGATCGGCAAGGCCTCGGCCGCCGGTGGATCGATCCGGCGGAGCTGCTCGACCGACGAGGAGAACCCGGCTCGAACGCCACGGTCGTCGCCGTGCAGCAGGTCGAGGCGGTGTGACTCGTCGGCGAGCCGGTCCACGAGCTCGGCAGGTGCGGCCGCCGGGTGCGTGAGTGACCAGGCGGCGACGATGCTGAGTGCCAAGGGGAGATGACCACACAGCTCGGCGATTCGGTCGGCCGCATCGGTCAGGCGGCCGTCCGCGGCGATGGAGGTGAGCAGAGCGGCCGACTCGCTCGCAGCGAGCGGATCGACCTGGAGGTGCACCGCGGCAGGCATCGTGGAGAGCGTGTCGCGGCTGGTGATCAGCACCGCCGCCCCCGCGGACGCAGGAATCAGGTCAGTCACCTGCTGGACGTCCCGAGCGTTGTCCAGGACCAGGAGGACCCGACGGTTCATCAAGCGCGAGCGGAGTGCTGCGACAGCTTCCGCCCGGTCGCCGGGCACCACCTCAGGCGGTACTCCGGTCGCCCTGAGGAGCTGACCGGCCGTCTGCAACTGGCTCATCGGCTGACCGAACCCGCGCAGGTTGACGAACAGCGTTCCGTCCGGAAAGTGGTCGGCGCTGGCCTGCGCCGCCTCGGTCGCGAGCGCCGTCTTGCCCACACCCGCCATGCCGCGGATCGTCACGATGTTCGGTGCGATGCGGTCCGGTGACGTGGTCAGAAGCTCGACCAGTAGGTCGAGCTCGCGGCGCCGGCCGACGAACCGCTGGTGCGCTGCCCGCTGCGCCTGCCGGGCGACGATCCAGGACGGATCGCTGCCCGCGGCCGGTGCGCTCACCGCGCCGCGGGCCGCGAGCCGCCGGAAGAGACGGCGTTCGGTGTGGCTCAGGCCGAGCGCGCGATCGAGCTTGTCGAGGGTCGTGAGCTGCGGGAAGCGCCGTACTCCGCGCTCCAGCAGTCCGATCGCCTGAGCACTGAGCCCGGCACGCTCCGCCAGCCCTTCCTGCGTCAGTCCACGGGCGACTCGCACTGCACGCAGGGTCGCGGCAAACGACTGTTCCACGTCGGACAGGCTAGCCGGAATCCTCCTGGTCAGCCCCGGTCGATGAGCGGCCGGCCGGTCGGCAGTGCGAACGGCGCCGTCCGCGGCGCCCTCGTACGGAACGCGACCTCCGAGAAGCTCGGTACGGCGACCTCCACCGTGCCGGTCGCGGCGTCGACGAGCAGCAGGTCCGCCACCCGCGAGGTCGTCCGTTCTCCCACGGCGGTGAACGTCTTGTCGTCGAGCCATTGACCGAAGTAGGTGCTGACGTACGTATGCGGCGCACGCTTGAGTTCGCCGGTCGGCACGTCGTACATCAGCAGATCGGCCCAGAGCGGCTGGATGCCCGGCTTGGCGTCCTCCGGTTCCGTGACGAGATGTTTGCCTTCGGGGGAGAGGAAGGCCAGCTCGCCGGTGAACCTGGCCGGCTCGTCCGGAGAGACGGTCTTCGCGATCGCCAGGCTGGTGCCGCCGAACCGGTCGAGCGGCTGCTGGTACACGAAGCGCCCGGCAGCTACGGTGCGGACCGCGGTCGGGCCCACCTTGGCGATCCGCTCACCGTTGTCCGTGGTCACGTCCCAGCGGTACAGACCGTCCAGCGTGCCGAAGTACGCGAGGTTCCCGTCGAGCGCCACGATCTGCGGGCCGACCGCGACGCTGGCGTACTGCGGGATCTTGTTGCCGATCGGTGTGCGGACGAGTTCGCGGCGTGCGGCGACGTCGTACACCACCGACTCGCCGTGATCGCTGAAGGTCTCGACCCACCCGACCAGGGAGCCGCGGACATCGGCCGTGAGTCGCCAAGCGCTCTTGCCCAGGGCGCGGACGCCGGATCGGTCGACGACGTGGATCGCGTTGTCGGCGTTCAGGAACACGAAGCCGGCGTCGGTCTGGACGAACGCGGTGACCTTGTGCGGTGCCACCGAGATGGTCTCGTCGCCGTAGTGGATGGTGTCGCCGAGCGCGTACGTCGCCCGGCGCTGTGTGAACGGCGCGGGCTTGGCCGGTTGGGGCTGGGTGTCGCGGGGACGGATCACGGTCGCGGTGCCGGCCGCGATGGCGGCGGTGGCGACCGCACCGCCGAGGACGCCGAGTGCCCGCCGCCGGCCGGCCCGGTGCTTGCCGGCCGCCATGATGCCGTCCAGGTCGAGCGGGGGCGGCTCGGCCCCGTCGGCCCGTTCGTGGAGGGTGTCCCTGAGGAGGTCGTTCATTCCGTCATCCCTGCCTTCAGCACGACGTCGGAGCCCAGGCGGGTCCGGAGTTTCTTGAGCGCGTCGGAGACCTGGCTCTTCACGGTCCCGACGCTGCAGCCGAGGATCTCGGCGGTCTGTGGTTCCGTGAGGTCCTCGTAGTACCGCAGGACCAGCGCGGCCCGTTGCCGCGGCGGGAGCTTCTGCAGCTCCCGCCACAACCAGATCCGCGCGGTCGCGTCGTCCCCGGCCGCGGCGCGATCGGGTACGTCGTCGTTCGGCCGCTCCGCGCGCCAGGATTTCCGGCGCCACCAGCCGATCGCGGTGGTGGTGATCGCGCGCCGGGTGTAGGCCTCGGCGTTGCTCGGGTCGCGCAGGCGGTGCCAGCCGACGTACGTCTTGACCAGCGCTTCCTGGACGAGGTCCTCGGCCAGGCCGCGGTCGCCGGTGAGCAGGTACGCATACCGGAACAGCGCGCCATGCCTGCTGGTCGCGAACTCGGCGAACGCGTCGGCCATTCTGGTTCCCCCTCGGTCTCTAACCTCCCTGACGTGGGGACGCGGGCAAAGGGTTGGGCGTTGCGGCCAGCAGAACCCGCGCGATCAGCGCATGACCGGCCGCGTCCGGATGATCGCCGTCGGAGGCGAGCAGCGCGGTGACGTCGGGGTTGTCCTCGAAGGGGGTGTAGATGTCGGCGTACGTCGCGTCGCCGGCGCGGGCCGCGGCGGCGATCGCGGCGTTCGTACGAACGGTGAGCTGGTCGCTGGCGATCCGGCCGCCCGGGGTGTACTGCCGTTCGGCCACCTCGCCGTCCTTGAAGACGTTCCAATAGCCGGTCATCAGAACGGTGGTCGGTCGGCCGGCCCGGAGCGCGCGCACGCGGCTCAGGATCCGGCCGAGGTTGGCGGTCAGCTGCTCGAACTCGTCCGCGACGCAGTCGGCCGTGCACTGTCCGCTGGTGACGTCGTCGTGGTGGTCGCCGAAGTCGTTCGCGCCGATCGTGAGGAGAACGACGTTCGCCGCGCCGACGGCCTGCGCGACACCGCGCTGGCCCAGTTGCTGCAGCAGCCCGCTGGAGTCGAGGCCGCCGACGCCGAGGTTGTCGACGGTCACTGCCGCGCCGGAGCGGTCCTCGAGCAGGTCGCCGTACAGCTGGGGGAACGGCGTGCAGTCGCAGTTGGAGCCGGACGTGACCGAGTCGCCGAGGGCAACCACCCGGACGTCGCCGCCGGTTCGCATCTCGCCGACCGTGTCCGCGCCGGAGATCACGCTGAGGAGCGCGACCACCAGCAGGCCGGCGGCGAGCCGTCGCAGATTCTCGATCACGCCGGCCTCGGGTGGCTCCCTTCGTGCTGGGGGAGGGCGAGCTGGTTGACCAGCCACGGGTAGGCCGACGCGAAGGCCGGCGCGGCGAACTGCCAGACGTGGGTGCCGGGGGAGATCTCGACCCGCGACCAGATGCCGGCCTTGGCCGCGGCCCTGGACAGCTCCTCGGCCTCGTGCTGGTGGCGCAGCTCCTGGGTGCTGGTCAGGAACAGGCCGTCGACGTTCGTGTACTTGCCATGGGCCCGCATCACGAGCAGCGGCTCGTTGGCCTTCTCGAGCGCCACGTTGCCGCCGTACAGGTCGTGCAGGCTGGCGGCCGGCGTGCTCGTGTACGGCGCGAGGTCGCCGGAGATGTCGACGAAGTGGTCGAAGACGTCCGGGTGCTCGACGACCAGGTCGATGGCACAGGTGCCGCCCATCGAGAACCCGGCGACCGCCCATTGCCGCGGATCCCGGGACGCGCCGAACGTCTTCTCGACGTACCGCGGGATGTCCTGGTCCAGGTGGTCGGCGGAGTTCCCGCGCGGACCGTTCACGCATTCGGTGTCGTTGTCGAACCGCTCGGTCGCGTCGGCGAACACCAGGATCGGTGCGTACCCGTGGTGCCGGTGCGCGTACGCGTCGGACACCTGGACGGCGTTGCCGAGCCGGACCCAGTCACCCGGGCCGCCCCGCTCGCCCCCGATCAGCTCGACGACCGGCAGCGCGGGCCGGTGCGCGCCGCGGAACCAGATCGGCGGCAGGTAGACGAGCTCCTGGCGGTGCTTGAAATGGCTGTACGTCGCCGGGATGTCCACCGCGACCAGCCGCCCCGCCGGCGGCATCTTCGTCGTACCGGCGTCGCGCGCGATCCCGGACATCGACACCTCACCCGGCAGCGGCGTGTTCGTCCAGTCGTTCACCGCGGAGTCGATCGTCGGGTAGTAGCCCACGAACTGGTTGATCCCGTTCGCACACACCACCCCCGCCAGCACCGCCGCCAGCACCGCGGCCCCCCGCCGCCACCACCGCGCCGACCGCCACCCGGCCCCCAGCACGATCAAGGCCCCGACCGCGACCCCGAACCACAACCACACGACGAACGGCAACGGATCCGTCAGCCCCACCAGTTTCGCCCCCGGATAGGCCGCCACCAACGTCACCAACAGCGCCCCTACGGCCACCAACGGCACCACCCGCCGCCACTGCGAATCCCGCCACCCGACCGCAGCCAGCACCATGACGCCGGCCACCACCTCCAGCACCACTGGAAACCATCCGCCGAGCAACGACACACTCATCCGACCCTCCAACCGAGCAGACCCATCCCGCAGACGCCCGACCCCGGCGAATGGTTGGCACGCCCGCCGCCGGCTCTCTCAGCGGTCGCTCAGCTGCGAGCGACCTTTCGCAGCACCTCAACCAGAATGTCACCGGGTTCCAATGCAACGGCCCGGCTCTCCAGATAGAGCTTCAAGAGGACATCGGAGTGCTCGGGCCAGGTCTCCACCAGGTGACGCATGTCCTCGGCGGCGATGCTGGCGAGAATCTCCCCCTCGAGGCCGTGGAAGACGCTCAGAGCGCCGCGCTGGGCCGTCCAGTGGCTTGGCTGCTCGACGCGCAGGTAGGTGACGAACTGCGGAGCGAAATAGGTGTGTGCGCAGGCGACCGGTGTCTGCGCCAGTCGGCGGTCGACGTCGAGCCGCATGTCCCGCAGCTGCTCGCGGACGGCCCCAGCGGCGTCCTTCTCGGCGCACCACAGCATGGCGACGACCGCCGGCGCGACCTCGGCCGGAACTGCGCAAATGTGGTCCCGAAGGCCGGGTATCGCATCGAGCACACTCGGGTGGCAGATCACGGTCGCCGCGAGCTCGACCTCGTAGCCGGCGGCCTCCGGCGTCGGGAACGCGTGGGTGAGTAGGCCGGTGACGTCTTCGGCAGACAGCTGACCAGCTGCCCTGGAGAGTAGGACAAGGATTGCTCGCTTGACCTTGCTGTTCACGGCGGGTCGTGCGGAGAGGACCATCAGCAGGCGCCGGTACCACGTGAGGTCGTAGGGGAGTGGATGATCGAAACCCGGTGTGCCCGAGCTCGCGAAGTGAATGATCGCTATCTGCTCGATCGCCGCAAGATCTTGCTCTCGCCACGGATCCCACGGATCGTCAACCACCTGGGCCGCAAGAGCACCGACCATCAATCTCGCCTTGAGCGTCAGGTCGCCCATCAGTTCAGCTTCGTTGATCATGACGTCCGTCGTCGAGTCGATCCTGGAGCAGAGCCGCAGCTCCCACCAGGGCGATGGTTCCGCCACGGTCTCCACGCCGAGTGCGGTCATGACGCTGAACCAGCCCGCGGGGTCGATACCGGCATGCCACAGATGCACCAGGGGGCGCCAGCGCTCGGCCGCGTCGGGCCCGACGAGCTCCTGTACCGGAACCGAGTTGTCGTCGATCAGGACACGGAGAAGAGTGAGATTGGCGGTGTAGCAGGCGCGGCGGCGTACCGGGTCGTACTGGGTGGGGTGGTAAAGCTGGTCGCCCGTGTCAGCGCGGTTCAGTTCGCGGCGTAGCAACTCGCTGATGGTGGCCTGGAGCGACTCGAGGTGATGGTCGGGGAGTCGCTCCGCCAGTTCGGCGATGAAGAGCCGGACGGGGCCGCGGCTGCTGAGCGGCTGGTGGCCGAGGAGCCGGCGCAGGAGTTCGTCGTTGAGGCCGCTCGGTTGCGGAGCCAGCTCGGTGGCTTCCAGTTCGCGGTGACGCATGAGTTGGACGAGCAGTTCGAGGACGAGTTCCGCGACCAGGAACTCGCCGAACGTCGCGTGGAGGAACTCGTAGGCGCTGCGTTGTTCGCGGTCGGCCCGGGGGTTGTGGACGAACATGAACTCGCCGAGGACCCGGTCGGCGGCGCTCAGGGGCTGGATGGCGGCCGAGGTGGCGGCGGGTGGGTCGAGTGCGGCGAGGTCGGCGTTCAGTTCGGTGTCGGTGATGTGCTGGCGGCCGCGGTTGAACATGCCGATCGCGGCGTACTGGAGTTGCCGGCGTCGCTGACGCTGCAGCAACTTCTGCTCGGCCTCCGAGGCGCCGGGCGCGGTCTTCTCGGTGATCTGGCGGGTGATGAAGCGGTCCAGGATCCGCTGGTACAGCTCGCTCTGCGTCAGATCGGCGCCGCCCAGCTGGTTCGTGCCGAGCTCGGCCAGGTAGACCGCGAGCATCAGCAACAGCAACGGCTGGCCGGTCAGCTCGGCGATCTCGTCCGAGGCCGTCATCTCGTCGATCTCGAGCGGGACGAACGACGCGATCCCGGCGTGGGCGGCGTTCCAGGCGCTGAGCCAGCGCTCGATCCGCGGCCGGTCGAACTCGCGGAGCTTGATCATCGGCGTGTCGGTCGCGATCTCGGCGCGGTCGGCGACGACGGTTCGGGACGTGACGATCACCGACGTCGGCGTACCCAGGGTTCGGGCCCGCTTCTGGAACTCCTCGACCTTCGACAGGTACGCCGATTGCGTCACGCCGGTCGCCTGCACGAGCTCGTCGAAGCCGTCCAGGAGGACGACGAGGTGGCAGCGGTGCGGACAGCTGCCCGGATCGGGGCAGGACCCGCAGGCGCCGCACTCCTGGCGCAGCTCGTCCAGATCGGCATTCGGTCGTTGAAGGGCGCGCTGCAGTTCCTTGGTGACCTGAAGCGTCAGATCGTCGTCCGGATTGACCGAGCGCAGTGGTACCCGGACGACCGCGAACGCGTCTTCGGGCAGCTGGGCGGCGAGCACCTCGGTCAGCAACGACTTGCCGGCGCCCGGATGGCCGAGCAGGAGAAGCGGGCGGCGCGCGCCGTCCGGGCCGGCCAGGTAGCTTGCGAGGTACTCGACCAGCGACGAGTGCTCCGGCTGCTCCGCCCACCAGCCCTCGTCGGACGGCCGCGACCGATCGTCGGCGACGGCGTAATGGAAGGACGGTTCGACGAACCCGTCCCGGACCGTGGGTGAAGCGATCGACTGGGTACGGGACCGCAGCAGCGGCTCGTCGAGCACTTCCCGGGCCGCGAGCGCCAGCTTCTCGCGGTAGCCGTTCCGGGGCGCGGGGGTACCGGGCATCACCATCGAGAGCATCGTCGTGAGCTCACCCAGCGCCGCGGTCTGCGCCCGGATCAGCTCGCGCGTGCCCGCGAACTCGTTCAGTGTCACCCACAGACCGAACGGCGCGGACGCGCTGAGCTCCAGCATCCGGCTGCGGTACAGGAATGCGGCCCGTTCGACGATCGCGTCGAGGAGCCCGGCCACCGGCACGGGTTCGAGCCGGTTCCACGCCTCCAGTCCGGTGAAGAAGTCGAGGCACCGGCGTCCGAGGGCCTCGTAGTACGGCTTGAGGTTGTGTTCGAGGTTCGCCTCGAGGCCGAGCTCCGGCGACGACAGGGGTACGACGACATCGAACAGCTCGTCGTGGTCGCTTCCCGGGACGGCGAGGAGTCGGCGCCGCTCGCTGTCGGTGAGGCCGAGATCGCGGTAGTTCGGGCCGATGATGTGCGGCAGCGCGTCGAAGAACGAGGCGACGGCGGTGATGGTGTGGGCGGCCACGACGAGCTCGAGCTGGGTCTTGTCCTTCGTGCCGCGCAGCCTCTTGGACACCTTGCTGACGAGGGCGTCCAGCAGACTCACGGCTTCGTTCTTCGGGTCGATCAGCGACAGCCAGGCGGCGGCGGTGAGCCCGGCGACCGGTCCGCCCGCAAGCGTCGCGGTGGCGGCGCCGGCGAACACCGCCGTACCGAAGAACCGCTCGAGCGCCGATCGGTTCCGGTCGTCGATGTCGAGCACGGACAGCGCACCTCGAAAGGTGTACGGCGACAGAGCCATAGACGGAGCTCCCGGAGGCGGATCGGACGCGGAAGAACAACCTAGCGTCGTACGGTCGACTCATGCCGGAACCGCTGGACCCGAAGCCGGGCCGGGTGGTCTCTACCGCTGTCTGTGAGCAATCAGGCGCTTACTGAGTGTCGTAGCTAGGCGGTCGGTGGGCATCGTTCGACAATGTCGAACGGCGGGCGTTGTACCGAGGGGGGTTGGATCTTACATTCCAGCCAGCCGTGGTCGTCACGGCTTGAAGGGAGGCCAAGCATGGCTACGACCGAAGCGGTCAAACAAAGAACCCTTCTGGGGGAGTGTTCGGCGGAATTCGCCGGAACGTTCATCCTGATCCTGTTCGGTGTCGGGGTGGTCGCCCAAGTGGTGGCGGGCGGCATCGGGAATCACGACTCCATCGCGTGGGCCTGGGGTATCGGCGTGATCATGGGCGTCTACGTTTCCGCCCGGCTCAGCGGTGGCCACATCAATCCCGCGGTGACGATCGCCCTGGCGGTCTTCCGCGGGTTCGCCTGGCGGAAGGTGCTGCCGTACATCGGGGCACAGTTCCTGGGCGCGTTCGCGGCGGCGCTGGTGGTCCGCTGGAACTACTCGAAGGTGCTGCACCACTTCGACCCCGGACTGACGATCAAGAGCCAGGGTGTGTTCTCCACCCTCCCGGGCAACGGCAACACCGAGCTCGGGGCCGGCATGTGGAGCGGCTTCCTGGACCAGATCATCGGCACCGCGATCCTGATGCTGGTCATCCTGGCCATCGTCGACCTGCGCAACACCGCGCCGGCGGCGAACCTCGGCCCGTTCATCATCGGCCTGCTGGTCGTCGGCATCGGGATGGCCTGGGGCACCCTGGCCGGCTACGCGATCAACCCCGCGCGTGACTTCGGCCCGCGGCTGGCCTCCTACCTGACCGGTTACGGAGGAGCCTTCAAGGACCAGTTCGGGGATCCCTATTTCTGGGTCCCGATCGTGGGACCGATCATCGGTGCGCTCATCGGCGGTCTGCTGTACGACCTGCTGGTCGGCCGGTATCTGCCGGTCAGCGACGTGGACGAGGAGCCGGGCCGGGTTCCGACGCCCGAGGGGGAGACGGCGGCATGATGCAACGCACTACAGCGCACTGTGAGGAGAGGACTTTCCATGGCTGACTTCGTCGGCGCCGTCGACCAGGGCACCACGAGCACCCGTTTCATGATCTTCGACCATTCGGGCAACGAGGTGGGCATCCACCAGTTGGAGCACGAGCAGATCCTGCCGCAGGCGGGCTGGGTCGAGCACAACCCGGTGGAGATCTGGGAGCGCACCAGCTCGGTGATCCGGACCGCGATGAACGCACAAGGCCTGCAGTCGAGCGACCTGGCCGCGCTCGGCATCACCAACCAGCGCGAGACCGCGGTGGTGTGGAACCGGAAGACCGGCCGGCCGTACTACAACGCGATCGTCTGGCAGGACACCCGGACCGACCGGATCGCGTCCGCCCTCGAGCGCGAGGGCAAGGGCGACGTGATCCGCCAGAAGGCCGGTCTGCCGCCGGCGACGTACTTCTCGGCCGGCAAGGTGCAGTGGATCCTGGAGAACGTCGACGGGGTCCGGGAGGCGGCCGAGGCCGGGGACGCGGTGTTCGGCAACACCGACACCTGGCTGCTGTGGAACCTGACCGGCGGGACGGACGGCGGCGTGCACATCACCGACGTCACGAACGCCAGCCGCACGATGCTGATGAACCTCGAGACCCTCGACTGGGACGACGAGCTGATCAGCTTCTTCAACATCCCGCGGCAGATGCTGCCGGAGATCCGTCCGTCGTCGGACCCGAACAAGTACGGCGAGACGCTCGCCAACGGTCCGCTCGGCGGCGTCGTACCGCTCACCGGCGACCTCGGTGACCAGCAGGCCGCGACCGTCGGCCAGGTCTGCTTCAACCCGGGCGAGGCGAAGAACACCTACGGCACCGGCAACTTCATGCTGCTGAACACCGGCACCGAGCTGGTCCGCTCGAAGGCGGGCCTGCTCAGCACGATGTGCTACAAGTTCGGCGACGAAGCCCCGGTGTACGCGCTCGAGGGCTCGATCGCGGTCACCGGCTCGGCGGTGCAGTGGCTGCGTGACCAGCTCGGCATCATCTCCGGTGCGAGCGAGACCGAGACGCTGGCCCGTCAGGTCGAGGACAACGGCGGGGTGTACTTCGTCCCGGCGTTCTCCGGCCTGTTCGCGCCGTACTGGCGCTCGGACGCCCGCGGCGCGATCGTCGGCCTGTCCCGCTTCAACACCAACGCACATCTGGCGCGCGCAACACTGGAAGCGATCTGCTACCAGAGCAAGGACGTCGCGGACGCGATGGAGAAGGACTCCGGCGTGAAGCTCGACGTGCTGAAGGTGGACGGCGGTGTCACGGCGAACGAGCTCTGCATGCAGATGCAGGCCGACATCCTCGGCGTACCGGTGAGCAAGCCGGTCGTTGCGGAGACCACCGCGCTCGGCGCGGCGTACGCGGCCGGGCTCGCCGTGGGCTTCTGGAAGTCCAAGGACGAGCTGGTGCAGAACTGGAACGAGGCCAAGCGGTGGGAGCCGCAGTGGAACGACGAACAGCGCACTCAGGGGTACGCCGGCTGGCAGAAGGCCGTCCAGCGCACCCTTGACTGGGTCGACGTCGACTGATTGAGCACGACCAACGAAATCGGAAGGACGAACACAGTGGCTGTAGTGGCTCTGTCACCGCAAGCAAGGGCCGACGCGATCGACGCGCTGGCCGACGGACGGGAACTGGACGTCCTGGTGATCGGTGGCGGGGTGGTCGGCACCGGCTCGGCGCTCGACGCCGCCACCCGCGGCCTGACCACCGGACTGCTGGAGGCCCGCGACTTCGCGAGCGGCACCTCCAGCAGGTCCAGCAAGCTGATCCACGGCGGCCTGCGCTACCTGGAGATGCTCGACTTCCGGCTCGTGCACGAGGCGCTGCAGGAGCGCGGTCTGCTCCTGCAGCGCCTGGCGCCGCACCTGGTGAAGCCGGTTCCGTTCCTGTACCCGCTGCAGCACCGCTGGTGGGAGCGGTTCTACGCCGGCGCCGGCGTCGCGCTGTACGACGGGATGGCGGTCAGCTCCGGTCTCGGCGCCGGGCTGCCCATCCACCGGCACCTGACCCGGCGCGGCGCGATGCGACTCGTCCCGTCGCTGAAGAAGTCCGCGCTGGTCGGCGCGTTGCAGTACTACGACGCGCAGGTCGACGATGCGCGGCACACGATGGAGCTCGCCCGGACCGCGGCGTCGTACGGCGCGCTGGTCGCGAACCGGGTGAAGGTGACCGGTTTCCTGCGGCAGGGCGAGCGGGTGACCGGCGTCCAGGCGAAGGACCTGGAGAGCGGTCGTGAGTTCGAGGTCCGGGCGAAGCAGGTCGTGAACGCGACCGGCGTCTGGACCGACGACACGCAGGCGATGGTGGGCGAGCGCGGGCAGTACCACGTCCGCGCGTCGAAGGGCATCCACCTCGTCGTACCGAAGGACCGGATCCAGTCCAGCACCGGGATGATCCTGCGCACCGAGAAGTCCGTGCTCTTCATCATCCCGTGGGGCCGGCACTGGCTGATCGGCACCACGGACACCGACTGGCACCTGGACAAGGCGCACCCGGCCGCGACCAGCAAGGACATCGAGTACCTGCTGGACCACGTGAACGCGGTGCTCACCACGCCGCTGACCCGCGAGGACGTGGAGGGCGTGTACGCCGGTCTGCGGCCGCTGCTCGCGGGCGAGTCGGAGAGTACGTCGAAGCTGTCCCGCGAGCACGTCGTCGCGCACGCGGCGCCGGGCCTCGTGGTGGTTGCCGGCGGCAAATACACGACGTACCGGGTGATGGCCAAGGACGCGATCGACGCGGCCGCGGACGCGCTCGACGGGCGGGTGCCGCGCAGTGTCACGAAGAACATCCCGCTGGTCGGCGCCGACGGCTACCAGGCGCTGTGGAACCAGCGGCAGCTGATCGCGCACCGGTCCGGGTTGCACGTGGCCCGGATCGAGCACCTGCTGAACCGGTACGGCGCCCTGATCGAAGAGGTGCTCGAACTGGTCGCCGAGGATCCGTCGCTCGGCGAGCAACTGCCGGGCACCCAGGACTACCTGAAGGCCGAGATCGTGTACGGCGCCAAGGCCGAGGGGGCGCGTCATCTCGACGACATCCTGGCCCGGCGGACCCGGATCTCGATCGAGGCCTGGGACCGCGGGGTCGGCGCCGCCGAGGCCGCCGCCCGGCTGGTCGCGCCGATCCTCGGCTGGGACGAGGCGACGATCGACCGCGAGGTGTCGTTCTACCTCAAGCGTGTCCAGTCCGAGCGTGACTCGCAGGACCAGCCCGACGACGAGTCCGCCGACAAGGTCCGCCTCGAGGCCCCGGACATCGTCTCGCCCGCCTGACGTCTGGACGCCGTCGTCCCTCCCGTGCCTTACTCGGAGCGGGAGGGACGACACATGGGGGAGACGGCACAGCTGCGCGGTCCCTGGCGGACGATGTCCGTGACCGGCGCAGCGAGCGGCCTGGCCGGCCTGGTCCTGGTCGGTACGAGCCAGGCGCTGGCCTGCTTCGTCTCGGTGCCGTACTCGATCTTCTGGATCTGGGTCGTTGCTGTCAGCATCCAGCTGTTCCGCGGCCGGCTGCCGGAGAGGGCCGGCTGACGCTCTTCGGCCGTGCACGAAGGGGTTGCTACAGCTCGTGGTCCTCGGTGCGGATCCAGTTGAAGGTGCGTTGGACAGCGGCCTGCCAGTTCGCGTACTCCGTCGCGCGGCGGGCCGGATCCATGTGCGGCACCCACTGGCCGGCGCGGTGCCAGTTGCTGCGCAGCCCCTCCAGATCGGGCCAGTAGCCGACCGCGAGCCCGGCGGCGTACGCCGCTCCCAGCGACACCGTCTCGGTCACCATCGGCCGGACCACGCGGACGTCGAGCAGGTCGGCCAGGAACTGCATCAGCAGGTTGTTGGCCGTCATCCCGCCGTCGACCTTCAACGCGGTCAGCGCGATCCCGGAGTCCGCGTTCATCGCGTCGACCACCTCGAGGGTCTGGAACCCGGTCGCCTCGAGGACCGCCCGGGCCAGATGCCCCTTGGTGATGTAGCCGGTCAGTCCGGCGATCACCCCGCGCGCCTCGCTGCGCCAGTGCGGTGCGAACAGCCCGGAGAACGCTGGCACGATGTACGCGCCGCCGTTGTCCTCGACCGTGCGCGCCAGCGTCTCGATCTCGGCCGCGGTGTGGATCATGCCGAGCCCGTCGCGGAACCACTGCACGAGCGACCCGGTGACCGCCATCGAGCCCTCGAGCGCGTACGACGCGGGCTGGTCGCCGATCCGGTACGCCACGGTCGTCAGCATCCCGTGCTTGGACCGGACGATCTCCTGCCCGGTGTTCATCAGCAGGAAGGACCCGGTGCCGTACGTGCATTTCGCCTCGCCGGCGCTGAAGCAGGTCTGACCGAACAGCGCCGCCTGCTGGTCGCCGAGCGCGGCGCCGATCCGGACCCCGGGCAGGACTTCGGTCGCGGTCGCGAGCACCCCGGACGACGGACGGATCTCGGGCAGGATCGCCCGCGGTACGTCGAACGCCTCGAGCAGTTGGTCGTCCCAGTCGAGGGTCTCGATGTTCATCAGCATCGTGCGGCTGGCGTTGGTGACGTCGGTGACGTGCTGGGCGTTGCCGTCCGGGCCGCCGGTGAAGTTCCAGATCAGCCAGGTCTCCATGGTGCCGAACAGGATCTCGCCGCGCTCGGCCCGCTGCCGCAGCCCGGGCGTGTGGTCGAGCATCCACCGGATCCGCGGCGCGGAGAAGTACGTCGTCAACGGCAGGCCGCACAGGTCCGCGAACCGGTCCGGGCCCTCCTCGCCCGCCAGTTCGGTGACGAGCCGGTCGGTGCGGGTGTCCTGCCAGACCACGGCGTGACCGATCGGTTGCCCGGTCCGGCGGTCCCAGAGCAGGCTGGTCTCGCGCTGGTTGGTGATGCCGATGGCAACGACCTGGGACGGCGCCGCGCCGATCTGCCGGATCGCCGCCGGCACCACGCGGGTCACGTTCCGCCAGATCTCCTCGGCGTCGTGCTCGACCCAGCCCGGCCGCGGGAACAGCTGCCGATGCTCCCGCTGCGCCACCGACACCAACCGCCCGCGCCGATCGAACAGGATGCACCGGCTCGAGTTCGTCCCCTGGTCCACTGCCGCCACGTACTGCTCAGCCATCCCCCCACCCCTCATTCACCCGGCCGCCCCCGGTCATGTGTCGTCGCGGAGATCGCGGGCGATCGCATCGGCGGTGGCGCGGACCATGCTGATCAGGTCGCCGCGGTGCCGCAGCCGGCTGTCGCAGATCCGTTCTACCCGGCCGGCCAGGCCGACCGCGCCGACGACCAGCCCGCCGAGACCCCGGATCGGCGCCGCGATACTCGCCAGCTCGACGGTGTGCTCCTCGAACTCGGTCGCCCAGCCACGCGCCCGGACCGTCGCCAGCTCCTCGGCCAGCCGCGCCGGGTCGGTGATCGTCCGGGTGGTGAACGCCTCGAGTTTGCGCGGCCGTGTCGCGCCGCTCGCGTCGAAGGCCAGCACCGCCTTCCCGAGCGCGGTCGCGTGCGGCGGCAGCGTCGTACCGACGTCGAGGTCCTGGTCGCTGTCGTCGGGGCGGAACACGTGGTGCACGACCTCGACCTTGCCCTCGACGAGGCGGCCGACCCGGACCACCTCACCGCTGCGCGACGCCAGCGAATCGGCCCAGTTGATCGCGCGGCTGCGCAGCTCGTTCGGGTCCAGGTAGCTCTCACCGAGGCGCCCGAAGGCGTCGCTCAGGTGGTAGTGCGCGCCGCTGTGGTCCTGGTCGACGAAGCCGACCTGGTGCAGCGTCCGGAGGATCCCGTGCACGGTCGGCTTCGCGAGCCCGAGCGCGTTGCCCAGATCGGCGACGCCCAGCCCGTCAGGCGCGGCGGCGAGCAGTCGCAGCACCGCCGCGGCCCGCTCGATCGACTGTACGGTCCCCGGCACACCGGCAGGCTACCTGTGAATCACTGGTCTGGCTCCACCTCAGGCGTCACGCCACGTGTCATCCTGCGGTCATTCCGACGCGATAGCCCGCAGGACATCGAGGCGCGCAGCACGGCGTGACGGCCAGACAGCGGCGAGTACGCCGAACACCATCGCGACCGCGGCCGCGATCACGAGCTGCAGCACCGGGATGTCGCGGACAGCGAGCCCGTCGTCGACCATCGCCGCCTGCACCGAGGCCGCGAACGTCACGCCGATCGCCAGCCCGAGCAGCGCCCCGAACAGCGTGATCGCGATCGACTCGACCCGGAGCATCCGGCCGAGCTGCGGCCGGTCCATCCCGATCGCGCGCAGCAGCCCGATCTCCCGGGTCCGCTCGACGACGCCGAGCGCGAGCGTGTTCACGATGCCGAGCAGCGCGATCAGGATCGCCATCGCGAGCAGGAACCCGACCGCGGCCAGGACGCCGTTCACGGGCTCCCGCGCGACCGCGGCGTACGCCTGCTGGTCGCGGACCTGGAGCGCCGGGTAGTCCGTCCGCAGCTGGTCGAGGATCGCGGTCCGGACCTGCGCCACCTGATTGCCGTCGGCAACCCCGACGTACAGGAGGTTGTCGCTCGGCGAGCCGCCGAGCGTCTCGTACGTGGACAGTGACACGACGACCGCGTTCAGTTGCCGGTTCGGCGCCAGGATGCCGCCGACGGTCAGGGTGTGGGTGCCGCTCGTGGTCTTCAGGGCGAAGGTCTTGCCCACCGTGAGCGCGAGGGTCTTGGCGAGGTTGCGGGGGAGGAGCACCTGGCCGGAATCGAGCGCCGCGGCTGAGCCGGCGTCGAAGTGCGTGGTGACGGGCCCGGCCAGCGTGCCGTCGCTGATCCCGCTGATCCGGACGCTCGCCTTGCCGACCTCGCCCGTCTGCTGGCGGACACGATGTACGGAGCTGACCCCCGGGACCTTCGCGGCCCGGTCGCCGACCTCGGTGCTGAAGCTGGGCGCGCCGTCGTTGCTGACCAGGATGTCGGCGGTGCCGAGCGCCTCGACGATGCTCCGGTCGATCGAGGCCTTCACCGAGGCCCCGATCACCAGCAGGCCGGAGATCAGCGACACCGAGATCATCAGCGCCGCCGCGGTCGCCGACGTACGGCGCGGGTTCCGCTCGGCGTTGCGGCGCCCGAGCGTGATCGGCGCCTTCCGGCCGAACGGGTACATCAGCGCGCGGACGACGTACCGGCTGACCAGCGGGCTGAGCATCACGATCGCGAGCACCGCGGTGCCGGTGCCGAGCGTGATCAGGACGGCTCCGGGGACGCCGCCGGCGTTCACGCCGATGGCGTAGAACATGACGGCCATCAGGAGCATGAACGCGCCGATCAGGACCCGGACGAGCAGCGAGCGCTCCGGGACCCGGATGTCGTCGCGCATCGCCGCGACAGGCGGCAGCTTGCCCGCCCGGCGCGCGGCGGGTGCAGCGGCCGCCATCGTGACGCCGATGCCGATCACGTAACAGGCGATGATCGTGGTCGGGGTGACCTGCAGCGCCGCCGTCGGGATCCGCAGCTCGAGCCGCTCGTAGAAGAACCGGATCCCGACCGCCACGCCGATCCCGATCAGCAGCCCGAGCGTGGCGCCGACGAACCCGATGACGGCGCTCTCGGCCAGGATCGTGCCGGTGATCTGGCCGCGGGACGCGCCGATCGCGCGCAGCATCGCGAGCTCCCGGGAGCGCTGCGCGACCACCATCGCGAACGTGTTGACGATCAGGAACGTGCCGACGAACAGCGCGAGGAAGGCGAACAGCAGCAGGACGGTGCCGAACCCGCCGAAGGTGTTGTCGAGGTCGTGCTCGCCGTCGGCGGTGACCTGCTTCGCCGTCCGGACCTGCACCGAGTCGCCGACGGCCTTGGCGATCGCCTGGCTGACCGAGCCGGGGTCGGCCCCGGGCTGGACCGAGACGGTGACCGACGTCCAGCCCGGCCTCCCGAGCAGCAGGAGCTGGGCCGTCGCGCCGTCGAAGCTGACCAGCGGGGCACCGGCCGCCGCGCCGGCCTGGGCCGGCGTGGTGGTCGCGGTGAGCGTCGCGGTGACGGCCCGGGTCGGCGTGACGATCCGGACCTGGTCGCCGAGCGAATAGCCCGCGCGGTCCGCGGTGGACTCGTCGAGTGCGAGCTGGCCGCTGCCGGACGGCGGTACGCCGGTGAGTGGCTTGAACGGCGCGTTCTGCGGGTCCCGCGGCCAGTTCGCGCCGAAGGACGACAGGCCGTAGTTCTGCAGCAGCTTGCCGTCCGGGCCGAGGATCTGGACGTTGCTGATCATCAGCTGCGGGGCCGCGTCCTGGACTCCGGGAACGGTACGGACGCGGTCGACGACGTCGGACTGGAAGGTCGCGGGGCGGTCCGTGCCGGTCTCGATCGGCGACGTGGGCGTGACGGTGATATCCGCCGTACTGACCTGGAAGTTCTTCTTCAGCGCGGTCGAGAGGGTGTCGGTGAACACCATCGCGCCGCCCGCGAACGCGACGCCGAGCGTGACGGCGAGCGTGCACAACACGAAGCGGAGCCGGTGCGCGAGGACCGAGCGGAGGCCGAGCTTGAACATCAGCCGGCCAGCTCGCCCGCGGCGCTGCCGGCCCTGTCCCGGTGTTCCTGCTCGAGGTCGAGTTCCTTCATGGTGTCGAGCACCGACTCCGCGGTCGGGTCCACCAGCTCGGACCGCAGCCGGCCGTCGGCCAGGAACAGCACGCGATCGGCGTACGACGCCGCGGTCGGGTCGTGGGTGACCATCACGACGGTCTGCTGGAAGTCCCGCACGGAGCGGTGCAGGAACCCGAGGACGTCACCGGACGCCCGCGAGTCGAGGTTGCCGGTCGGCTCGTCGGCGAACACCACGTCCGGCCGCGAGACGAGCGCGCGGGCGCAGGCGACCCGCTGCTGCTGCCCCCCGGACAGCTCCGACGGCTTGTGCCGGAGGCGGTCCATCAGACCGACCGTGTCGACGACCGTGGTCAGCCATTCCTGGTCGGGTCTGCGACCGGCGAGATCGAGGGGGAGCGTGATGTTCTCCAGCGCGGACAGCGTCGGGACCAGGTTGAACGCCTGGAACACGAACCCGATCCGGTCGCGGCGCAGATGGGTGAGCTGCTTCTCCGGCAGCGTGGTCAGGTCGACGTCACCGAGGAACACCTTCCCGTCGGTGGGCTTGTCGAGGCCGGCCAGACAGTGCAGCAGGGTCGACTTGCCGGAGCCGGACGGTCCCATGATCGCGGTGAACCGGCCCTTCCCGAAGTCCGCGCTCACCCCGGCCAGTGCGTCCACCTGCGTCAGCCCACCGCCGTACCGCTTCCAGACGTCCGCCGCCCGCACCGCCACATCACCCACGCTCATGCCACGAACCGTATCCACCCAGGGTTCCTCCGCCCGGGTGCAGGTAGGGCCTAGCCGTCGACTGTGATCAGGTCTATGCCTGCCGACTCGGCCGCGACCTCTTCGACGGAGCGGGTCGGCAGCGGCGGCGGTGTGCCGCCCCACGCCGGACACAGCGGCTTGTGGTCGCACCAGTCGCACAGCGGGCCGGGGCTGGGGCGCCAGTCGCCGGAGTCGAGGGCACGGGTGATGGCGACCCACAGCGCGGAGACCTTGCGCTCGCAGGCCCGCAGATCGGCCTCGTCCGGGACGTAGCGGACGATCTCGCCGTTGCCCAGGTAGACCAGTTGCAGCATCGCCGGCACCACACCGCGCAGCTTCCACAGCACCAGCGCGTAGAACTTCATCTGGAACAGCGCCTTCGCCTCGAAGAACTCCGACGGCGAGCGACCAGTCTTGTAGTCGACCACTCGGATCTCCCCGGTCGGAGCCACGTCGAGGCGGTCCACATACCCCCGCAGCACCAGCCCGGAGTCCAGCGCGGTCTCGACATACAGCTCGCGCTCGGCGGGCTCCAGCGCATTCGGATCCTCGAGTGTGAAGTACTTCCCGAGGAGGTCGTGCGCCTCGGCCAGCCAGGTGGCCAGCTCCTCGCCGCTCGCATCCTCGGCGAACAGCTCCGCGACCTCCGGCTCGGCCTCCAGCAGGCGCTGCCACTGTGGCTCAAGCATCTGCGCCGCCTGCTCCAGCGTCCGCTCGCCGCGCGGCAGGTCGAACAGCCGCTCCAGCACCGCGTGCACGACCGTCCCGCGGACCGCGGCCGACGACGGCTTCTCCGGCAGCCGGTCGACGACCCGGAACCGGTACTTCAGCGGGCAGCTCATGAAGTCCGCGGCTCGAGAGGGCGACAAGGCGCCCCGCGGGTGCTCATGCGGATCGGCAGCAGCTGCAACGCTCATGCCTCAAACCCTAGGCACAACCACGGACAGTTCGCCCGCATCCCACTCCGTGCCTGTGGAAAACCGCCTCCCAGCGAACTCCCAGCGAACTCACGGCCGGCCTGCGGCGGGCGTTGCCATGCTCGAAACATGACGCCACCGACGCAGCCGCCTCCGAACCACGACCGCGGTCTCGAGTACGACCTCGCGACCCTGCACCGCCGCCGTTTCCTCGGCCTGTTCACCGCGGCCGGCCTCGCCGCCGTCGCCGGCTGCTCGGCCGACGAACAGACGGCCGGCACACAGACCGGCACACAGACCGGCACATCGACCAGCGCATCGACGAGTGCCTCACCGTCCGCCTCGTCGTCCGCCACCTCCGGTACGACGACGAGCGCCGCCACCGACGTCGACGAGATCCCGCAGGAGACCGGCGGACCGTACCCGGGCGACGGCTCCAACGGCCCGAACGTCCTCACCCAGTCCGGCATCGTGCGCAGCGACATCACCAAGTCGTTCGGCTCCGCGTCCGGCGTGGCCACCGGCGTACCGCTGTCCGTCGAACTCACCGTCGTCGACGCCGGCCAGGACACGGCTCTCGAAGGTGCGGCCGTCTACCTGTGGCACTGCGACGCCCAGGGACGGTACTCGTTGTACTCCGACGGCGTGACCGAGGAGAACTACCTCCGCGGCGTCCAGTCGGCCGACGGGTCGGGCAAGGTCACGTTCACGACGATCTTCCCGGCCGCGTACATGGGCCGCTGGCCGCACATCCACTTCGAGGTCTACGCGAGCGCCGACGAGGCGACCAAGGCCGGCCAGATCACCCGCACCTCACAGCTCGCCCTCCCGAAGGACGTCTGCAGCACGGTCTACGCCACCGACGGGTACGACGGCAGCGCGGAGAACCTCAGCCGGACCTCGCTGGAGAACGACAACGTGTTCGGCGACGACGACGGCGTACACCAGCTCGCGACCGTCACCGGAGACGTCACCGGCGGGTACGTCGCCACGCTGACGGTGGGTGTGTAGCGCAGCGTTGACACCGGCCAAGTAGCGTTGGGGTGATGCCAGACTCGCGCGAATCCCAGAACCCCGCCCAGCCGGCCGGTCCGCCACCGCCCGGAACGTGGGTACTGGGTCGTGTCCGCGGCATCCGGCTGACCATGCGCTTCACCTGGCTGCCGGTGGCGATGCTGCTCGCGATCGGCTTCGCCGCGATCATCGGCCAGCAGTTCCCGGAGCTCGGCGGCTGGCGGTACGTGGCCGCGTTCGCGTTCGTCGTCGCGTTCACGGTTTCGATCCTGATCCACGAGTTGGCGCACGCGCTGATGGCGATGAAGTTCGGCATCCCGGTGTCCGAGATCAACCTCGGCTTCTTCGCGGCCGGTACGCACATCGAGGGCGAGCGGAAGTCGCCGCTGGAGGAGTTCGCCGTCTCGGTCGTCGGGCCGATCGCGTCCCTGATCGTCGGCGGGCTGGCCTACCTCGGCTCCCGCGCCGTCGACGAGGGCGTCGGGTACGTCGCGCTGTGGGAGCTCGGCATCGCGAACCTGATCGTCGGCGTCACGAACCTGCTGCCCGGCCTGCCGCTGGACGGCGGCTGGGTGCTGCGGGCGATCGTGTGGAAGCTCACCGGCAACATGCACACCGGCACCATCGCGGCCGCCTGGGCGGGCCGGCTGCTCGCGATGGGCGTGCTCGTGCTCCCGGTCCTGCTGGAGGAGATCTGGGGCCGGCAACCGTCGATGATCGACTTCGTCATCGCGCTGCTCGTCGGGTTCTTCCTCTGGTCCGGATCGACCGCCTCGCTGATGCAGGCCCGGCTGCGGCGCAAGCTGCCCGCGCTCCAGGTCCGCACGATGGCCCGGCGCGCCATCGCCGTCCACTCCGGCACGCCGGTGTCGGAGGCGGTCCGGATGGCGTCCGAGGCGCACGCCGGAGCGGTCGTGGTGATCGACGGCGACGGCAAGCCGCACGCGCTGGTGTCGGAGACCGCGGTCGCCGCGGTGGCCCCGAACCAGCGCCCGTGGACCACGGTCTCCGAGGTCTCCAGCCGGATCGCCGCGGGCCACATCATCGGCGTCAACGACACCGGCGAGGAGATCCTCGCCACACTGCGTGAGCACCCTGCGTCGGAGTACCTGGTGCTCGACGCCGACGGCGGCGTGTACGGCGTCCTCGCGACGTCGGACGTGGAACGCGCCTTCCGCGGCCGCTGATCACGCGGCTGACTACACGCTGATTACTCGGTCGGGGTGACCGAAAGTTAAGGTGAGCGCCTTATGGCTGACTTGCGTGACTTTCCCGACCAGGCGTTCTCCGGCGTCCACCACGGACCGCTGCAGGAGGGCGAGTGGATCACCCTGCAGGACTCCAAGGGCCGCCGGCACTCGGTCAAGCTGGAGCGCGGGAAGATCTTCCACACCACCAAGGGCGGGATCGCGCACGACGACCTGATCGACGGCCCGGACGCGGTCACGATCCGGTCCAAGGGCAACGTCGAGTACCTGGCGCTGCGGCCGCTGATGGCCGACTACTCGGTCTCGATGCCGCGCGGCGCCGCGGTGATCTACCCGAAGGACACCGCGCAGATCGTCACGATGGCCGACATCTTCCCGGGCGCGAAGGTGGTCGAGGCCGGCGCCGGTTCCGGCGCGCTGACCACCGCGCTGCTGCGCGCGGTCGGGATCCACGGCCAGGTGATCTCGTTCGAGCGCCGCGAGGACTTCGCCGAGGTCGCCCGCAAGAACGTGACCGGTTTCTTCGGCGGCGAGCACCCGGCCTGGCGGCTCGAGGTCGGCGACCTGGTCGAGAAGCTGAACGAGCAGGACGTCGACCGCGTCGTGCTTGACATGCTCGCCCCCTGGGAGTGCGTCGACGTGGTCGCTGAGGCCCTTTCGCCCGGTGGGGTGTTCTGTGCCTACGTCGCCACCACGACGCAGCTGAGCCGCGTTGTGGAGACGCTGAGGGCACACGGGGAGTTCACCGAGCCGCGCGCGTGGGAGTCGCTCGTGCGAGACTGGCACGTAGAGGGTCTCGCCGTCCGTCCGGGCCACCGGATGCAAGGACACACAGCCTTCCTGGTCACCGCCCGGAGGATGGCGCACGGGGTGCAGGCACCCCGCAAGAAGCGCCGTCCGGCACCGGGTGCGTACGGCGACGACTACTCCGGCCCGCGCCGCGCCGAGCCGTCGTCCGAAACTTCTGACGACATGCCGTAGGCAACGGACTCATCCGCAACCGACACGTGATGGGATTCAGCTTGCCCGGCGAGGTTTTCTGGGTAAGGTCCATAGGGTCGAGCCCCACATGGTGAGGTGATGATCGTGGCTGGAGACGAGAGTCCTACCGCGGCAGAACTGCGTAACCAGGTCCGGTACCTGGAAGCCGAGGTCGCGGCGTTGCGACGTCGGCTGCTCGAGCACCCGGCTGACAGCCGGTCGCTCGAGAGCAGACTGTCCGAAACCCAGGCCTCCTTGGCGAGTGTCACCGCTCAGAACGAGCGGCTGGCGGACACGCTGCGGGAGGCGCGAGAGAAGATCATCGCCCTGAAGGAGGAGGTCGACCGGCTGGCGCAACCGCCGTCCGGATTCGGCACCTTCCTCGGACGGAACGAAGACGACACGCTCGACGTGTTCACCGGCGGCCGGAAACTTCGGGTCGCGGCGAGCCCGTCGGTGGACCTGGACGCGCTCAAGCTCGGCCAGGAACTGATGCTGAACGAGGCACTCAACGTCGTCGAGGCCTGCGACTTCGAGGTCGTCGGCGACGTGGTGATGCTGAAGGAACTGCTCGCCGACGGCGAGCGGGCGCTGGTGATCGCGCAGGCCGACGAGGAGCGCGTGGTGCGGCTCGCGTCGCCGCTGCTCGACGCTGCGTTGCGGTCGGGCGACTCGCTGCTGCTGGAGCCCCGCTCCGGCTACGTCTACGAGAAGATCCCGAAGTCCGAGGTCGAGGAGCTGGTGCTCGAAGAGGTCCCGGACATCGACTACACCCAGATCGGTGGCCTGTCCGGCCAGATCGAGCAGATCCGGGACGCCGTCGAGCTGCCGTACCTGCACAAGGACCTGTTCCTCGAGCACGAGCTCAAGCCGCCGAAGGGCGTGCTGCTCTACGGCCCGCCGGGCTGCGGCAAGACGCTGATCGCGAAGGCGGTCGCGAACTCGCTGGCCAAGAAGGTCGCCGAGCGCACCGGGATCGCCGAGCAGAAGTCGTTCTTCCTGAACATCAAGGGTCCGGAGCTGCTGAACAAGTACGTCGGCGAGACCGAGCGGCACATCCGCCTGGTCTTCCAGCGGGCCCGGGAGAAGGCGTCCGAGGGGATGCCGGTGATCGTGTTCTTCGACGAGATGGACTCGCTGTTCCGCACCCGCGGCTCCGGTGTCTCCTCCGACGTCGAGAACACCATCGTCCCGCAGTTGCTGAGCGAGATCGACGGTGTCGAGGGCCTGGAGAACGTCCTCGTGATCGGTGCCTCGAACCGTGAGGACATGATCGACCCGGCGATCCTGCGGCCCGGCCGGCTGGACGTGAAGATCAAGATCGAGCGCCCGGACGCGGAAGCTGCCCGGGACATCTTCTCGAAGTACCTGACCGCCGGGCTCCCGCTGCACGCCGACGACCTCAACGAGTTCGGCGGCGACCGGCAGGGCTGCGTGGACGGGATGATCCAGCGCACCGTCGAGCGGATGTACACCGAGGCCGAGGAGAACCGGTTCCTCGAGGTCACCTACGCCAACGGCGACAAGGAGGTCCTGTACTTCAAGGACTTCAACTCGGGCGCGATGATCCAGAACATCGTCGACCGGGCGAAGAAGATGGCGATCAAGGCTTTCCTCGACGAGAACCAGAAGGGCCTGCGGGTACAGCACCTGCTGCAGGCGTGCGTGGACGAGTTCAAGGAGAACGAGGACCTCCCGAACACCACGAACCCGGACGACTGGGCCAGGATCTCCGGAAAGAAGGGCGAGCGGATCGTCTACATCCGTACCCTCATCTCCGGCAAGCAGGGCACCGAGCCGGGTCGCTCGATCGACACCGCGACCAACACGGGTCAGTACCTGTAAGACCGCACCTGAAACGCCCGGCTGCCCCCGGCAGCCGGGCGTTTCGGCGTCCCGGCCGGTCCCGGCCGGTCCCGCGGCAAGCTGCGGAGCCGGGGTGGCGGGGTGTCGTGGGGATCGGGTGGGGGCGGGGTGGCCGGGTGGGG
>NZ_JBSGFZ010000034.1:0-83995 GCF_053603655.1 Kribbella sp. NPDC004138 | reverse complement strand
CCCGAGGACGTGTCCGAGCACGATCGCGCCGATCTGGACTCCCGCGATCAGACCGGTCCCGAGGAACGCGTAGTCGATCGGCGTCCCGCTCGTGCCGAGCAGGTCCCAGCCGCGCCCGAACGGGTCGGTCGCGAGCAGCCAGCCCGCCTGCCCCTGGAACAGCGCGAACGAGAAGTAGTGCGCGACGGCGTACCCGATCTCGATCGGCACCAGCGAGTGCGCGAACGCTCCTGGCAGTCCGGCCGTCCCGACCGCACCCGGGCGGATCCGCGCCGCGCCGGTGGTGCGCGCGGCCAGCAGGAACAGCCCGGTGACGATCGCGACCGTGACGACCAATCCCAGCGTGTACGCCGGAATGTGGGCGATCCCACCCGTCAGCCGCGTCCAGACGGACCAGCGAGAGATGCCGTCGAAGGCCGTCGACCCGAGCAGCAGGCACAGCAACCCGACGATCCCCGGCTGCTGTGGCATCGTCGCCAGTCCGGCCAGCGGGTTGCGCAGCTCGAGCCGGCCGTGATCGCCGCGCCCGAGCGGGCTCAGCCGCGCGAGCACCTCGGCGTACACCTCGAAGCTGTCCCCGGTCCCGAACCAGGCCGGCCCGTAAACGATGCCTGCGGCAACATTCAGCACGGCGTACGTCGTGGCGAAGAGCGCGACCACCCGCGGGTCGGATCCCTCCGGGTAGACAAGTTCCAGCCACAGGAACCCGGCCAGTCCGGCGACGGCCGGCCAGTACGCGATCCCGCGGGGCAGCGGCCGGTACGACGTGCGCCGTACGACGCCGGCGATCGTCCGCAACGGGTTCGCGAGCCGCCAGATCGGGCCGCACAGCAGTGAGAGCGGGATGATCCCGACCCACATCCACACGTATAGCCAGGTCGGCGCGGGGTTCAGCGATGGGTCGCCGAGCCAGGCGGCGCCGAGCAGCAGCGCCGGCAGTACCAGCCCCACCAACTTGAGCACGACACGCGTCACCGGGGCGTCGACGATCCGGGTCAGCACGCCGAGCGGCCGGCCCACGGTCCCCTCGAACCGCGGGCGCGACCAGAAGGCAGCCAGCGCGAAGAACGACACCGCGACGGCGGCACCGGCGGAGTAGATCGCCAGCCACAGCGGCACCGGCAGGTCTCCTCGACCGCCGATCCCGTGCAGCGGCAGCAACTGCACCAGCACGCGCGCCGCCTCCGATCAGTATCAGACCGATCGAATGTAACACGCACGATGTCACATAGAAAGCGTCTGATACTCACCGGGATCGAAGTGCCGGGTCAGCTGCCGGAACCGGAAGGTGAACGACGGCCAGAGGGTCGTATTGCGGCCCTCCGAGTCCAGGTACCAACTGGTGCAGCCGCCGCGGGTCCAGACCGTGTTCCGCATCGACGAGCGGACCCCGTCGACGAACGCGCGCTGCACATCCCGCCGTACCTCGACCTCCCGGAGGCCCCGCACGTCCATGGTCTTCAGCGCGTCGAGGATGTACGCGATCTGGGACTCGATCATGAACACCATCGAGCTGTGACCGAGGCCGGTGTTCGGCCCGATCAGCATGAAGAAGTTCGGGAAGCCGGCGATCGCCGTCCCGAGATGGGCCTCCATGCCGTCGGCCCAGGCCTCGCGCAGCGAGACGCCGTCGCGGCCGTGCACCATGTCCATCACCGGCAGGTCGGTGACCTTGAAGCCGGTGCCGTAGATGATCGTGTCGACCTCGTGCTTCACGCCGTCGGTGGTGACGATGCCGGTCGGCGTCACCTCGGCGATCCCGTCGGTGACCACCTCGACGTTCGGCCGGGCGAGCGCCGGGTAGTAGTCGTCGGAGATCAGCACGCGCTTGCAGCCGAGGGTGAAGTCCGGCGTCAGCTTGGCGCGCAGCAGCGGGTCGCGGACCTGGTGCGCGAGATGCTTCTCGGCCACCTTCTGCGCCTGCTTCATGATCGCCGGCAGTTTCGTGAACCCGAGCACCATCGACTCGCGACCCCAGTAGATCCCGGCCCGGACAGCCTTCTGCACCAGCGGGAAACGGCGGTACACAGCCTTCTCGGCCGCGGTGATCTTGCGGTCGGGCCGCGGCATCACCCACGGCGGCGTCCGCTGGAACAGGTGCAGCTCCTCGACCTCGGGCTGGATCGCCGGCACGAACTGGATCGCCGACGCGCCGGTGCCGATCACGGCGACCTTGCGGCCACTGAGGTCCAGGTCGTGGTTCCAGCGCGCGGAGTGGAAGACCTCCCCCTCGAAGTCCTCGATGCCGGGCAGCTTCGGGTACGACGGCTCGGCCAGCGGGCCCATCCCGGACAGCAGGATGTCCGCGGTGAACGTCTGCCGGTTCGTGGTGATCTGCCAGCTGCCGTCCTGCCGGCGCGCCGACTCGACGGTGTTGCCGAAGCGGATGTGCGGGCGCACGCCGTACGCGTCGGTGACGGTGCGCAGGTAGTCCTCGATCTCGGGCTGCGGCGAGAACGTCGACGACCACTCCGGGTTCGGGGCGAAGGAGAACGAGTACAGGTGTGACGGCACGTCACACCGGCAGCCTGGGTAGGTGTTGTCGCGCCAGGTGCCGCCGACGTCCTCGGCGCGCTCCAGCACGACGAAGTCGTCGTATCCGGCCTGCTTCAGGCGGACCGCCATCCCGATGCCCGCGAACCCGGTCCCGATCACCACGATCCGATGCCGCTCGCCCATGCCTGGCCTCCGCTCGGCTGTAGAACTTACTCGCAGTAAGTTACTCGGAGTCAGTTAGACTGCGCAAGTGACCTCGACCACGGAACGTCCACCGAAACGCCGCCGTGATCGCGCGGCCCGGGAGCGGGAGATCCTCGAGGCGGCCGAGCAGATCTTCGGCGAGCGCGGGTACCAGGGCACGTCGATGGACGATGTCGCCGCGAAGGTCGGGGTGTCGAAGCCGCTGATCTACCAGTACTACGGCTCGAAGGACGGCCTGTTCCTCGCCTGCCTGGCCCGGCTCCGCGGCCACCTGCTCGACACCGTGGCCGACGCGGTGATGGCCGCCCCCAATGCCGAGGACGCGCTGTACGCCGGATTCCTGGCCTGGTTCCGCTTCCTCGACGAGCACCCGCAGGCGTGGTCCGTCCTGGTCGACGAGGGCATGCTGAGCGCGGGCCCGGCCGCGGAGGCGACCGACGAGGTCCGCGCGGCCTTCATCGAACTGATCGCCACCATGGTCCGGATGAACCTCCCCGCCGGCCGCGCGGTCGACGACGACGAGGTCCAGATCGTCGCCCAGTCCATCTCCGGCGCCACCGAGCGCCTGGCCATCTGGCGCACCCGCACCCCCACCCCACCGACCCCCGAGAAGGTCGCCCGCACCCTCCAGGACCTCCTCTGGCAGGGCCTGCACACCCTGAAGTCGAGCTGATGCAGGTCGAGTCCTACCCGGAGACCGCCGTACCCGCGGCCCTTCGCGCCCAGGTCCACGAGCTACAGAACCAGGCCTGGCCGTCCGATCCCCCGTCACCCGCCGATACTCCGGTCCACGACCCGGCGCTGCATCCGCTCTCGATGCTTCTCGTAGACGAAGGGCTGGTGGTCGCCGCGCTGGACGTCCTTCGCAAACCGCTCCAGCACAGCGGCACCACCTTTCGCGCCGGCGGCCTCAGCACTGTCGTCACCCGCGAGACACTCCGGGGCCGCGGGTACGGTCACCAACTGGTCGCCGCGGCCCGCGACGTGATGGCCGACCTGCGCCTCGACCTCGGCGTCTTCACCTGCGACCGTGCTCTGCAGCCGTTCTACGAGTCAGCAGGCTGGCAGCACCTTGCCGGCACGGTCCTGATCGGTGGCACGCCCGACGACCCGTTCCCCAGCGACCAGCCCGGCTTCGACAAGGTCACGCTCGCCGCGTTCTTCACCTCCACCGCCCGGCAACTCGCCCCGACGTTTCACAACGCCCGCATCGAGCTCTACCCGGGCTCGATCGACAAGCTCTGGTGACTTCAGGCGCTCGACGTGAAGTCGCTCAGGATGTCGGCGACGGATTCCTGGCCGTCCGCGAGGGTGCCGGGGCGGCGGTCGAGGTAGTACGGGATCGCGATGACCACCAGGGAGAGCGCCCAGCCGCGGGCGCGGAGCCAGGTGGCGTCGTCGATCTCGAGGGCTTCGCGGTACGCCGCCCGCGACGCGCCCTCGAACAGCCACCACGCGGGCAGTACGTCGCCGGCCGGGTCGGCTGCGCTCGCCGTACCGAAGTCGATCACCGCCGACAGCTTGCCGTCGGCAACCAGTAGGTTGCCGGACATCAGGTCGCCGTGGATCCACCGCGGTACGCCGTCCCAGGTGTCCGCGCCCAGCGACTCCTCCCATGCGGCCGTCAGCAGACCGGTGTCGAAGTGTTCCTTCAGCTCGTCCAACGCCTGGCGGAACATCACGTCACGCGGCGCCAACGGCGTACCCCGGGTGAACGGGTCGCCGTCCGGCACCGGCGCACCGGTGGTGTCCACCTCGCGCAGCGTCCGGACGAAAGCAGCCAGATCCCGTGCACCTCGTACGGCGTCGACCGACTCCGGCGCGAACGGTGCCCCCACCAACGCGGAGTCGATCGCTACCTCGTCGTCATGCAGCTTCGGCACACCCGTCACGGCGCGACCCTCACACCGGCCACGCCGGCCGGTCAACCGATTTCCCCTCGAGTACTTACCTCGTGGAGCTTCCTGAGGCGTGGCAGCGCGCCGTCGTACCACCGCTGCCGGCAACCGGGTCGGACGTCGTCGACGAGTTCGCACGCACGATCTACGGCCGTACGCCGACGGGTGGTGAGGTGACCGAGCTGGTCCTGCGTTCGCGCGACGACGGTGTGCTCGACGGCGCGGCCGATCGGTTGCGGCACCGCGCGGTGATCGCGTGCCCGCTCGGCAACCTCGAGCTCGACACGCTCACCCACCTGCCGTCCGGCGCGAGCGACGCGCCCGTCGTCGTGGTGCTCAACTTCAAGGGCAACGACGAGACGATCGAGACCTGGCCGTACGCGACGGTGACCGCGGCCGGGTACGCCGTACTCACCGTCGACTACCAGCAGATCGAGCCGGACGACCCGGCGCCGTCCGCACCCGGCGTCCGCGCGTTGTTCCCCGCGGAGGCTTGGGGCGCGGTCGCGGCCTGGGCTTGGGGACTCTCGCGCCTGCTCGACATTGCCGGACGCATCTCCGGCATCGACACCGTCGGCGCGGTCGTGCTCGGGCACTCGCGGCTTGGGAAGGCCGCGCTCTGGGCCGGCGCGCAAGACGAGCGCTTCGCCGTCACTGCCGCGAACGGTTCCGGCTGCTGCGGCGCGGCGCTGTTCCGGCACCCGGCGGGCGAGGACATCGCGGCGATCACCTCACGGTTCCCGCACTGGTTCGTGCCGTCGTTCGCGGCGTACGCGGGCCGCGAGAACGACCTGCCCGTCGACCAGCACCAGCTCCTGACGAGCATCGCCCCGCGCCGCGTCGCCGTCACCAGCGCCGAGGACGACGCCTGGGCCGATCCGATCGGCGAACACCTCGCCGTGGTCGCCGCCCGCCCGTCGTTCGCCCCGAACGCCATCGGCTATCACCTGCGCCCCGGCGGCCACGACCTCCTCGAGGAGGACTGGCTGTACGTCGTGGACTTCGCGAAACGCGGCTGAAGCCGCGGTTCAGTCGCCGAACATCTCGTGGATGGCGGCTTCCTGGTCGTCGGTCAGGTCGGTGTGGATCAGCTTGGCGCGCAGGCCGGTGCGCTGGAAGGTCGCACGGACCTGATCGGTCACCTCGTCGCTGGACAGCAGGAACAGCGCCGACGTACCCGGCGTCACCTGGCGACGGACCTCCTTGATGAAGTCGTCGTCGATCCCGACGTCGATCAGCGATCCGGCGACCGCGCCGGCCGCCGCTCCGATCGCGGCGCCCGCCCACGGCATCAGGAAGATCGTCCCGAACAGCATTCCCCAGAACAGCCCGCCGACCGCGCCCGGCCCCGTCATGTTCCGCACCTGCCGGGTCCGCGGCCGCCGCTTCTCCGGCTGCCAGGACACCGATGCCGCGTCATGGATCCGGATCAGCTTCTGCTTCGCCAGACTCTCCAACGTCCCGATCGCCTGGTTGGCCCCGTCCCAGCTCTCGAACTTCCACACCGTCAACGTCGCCACCACACCGCTCCCCTCACACCCACCCGCCGTCTCCCGCCCGTGCACACGGACCCGAACCCCCGCGGGCAGCCCGCCCCGAGTCCGCCGCACACCCACCCCGCCATGCACGACCCCCGCCGCACCACGCACGCCAGCACCCACAGCACCCACCCCGATCGCGTTCCCTTCCTCAACACTCCACTGGACGCTCCCTAACCCCAATCAGTTGCCGCCTGTCCACCCCGATCAAGCAGTCCACCACCACGAACCCCCATGAACCAGACCTCACCCACCCCCAGGTATCCCTCACAGGGTTTCGGCTGACGGATGTCATGGGTGGGTCGTGACGAGCGATCCAGGGGTGCGGCGGGGTGGTCCAGCAGGCTTCTGGGTATGACGACAACGACTGCGGTCAGCCTGCGGGGTGTGACCAAGAGGTATGCGGACGTGCAGGCCGTCGCCGGGGTGGATCTGACCATCCGGGCCGGTGAGGTGGTGGCGCTGCTCGGGCCGAACGGGGCGGGCAAGTCGACCACGATCGAGATGCTGCTGGGTCTGGTCAAGCCGGACCAGGGCGCCGTCCAGGTGTACGGCGGTACGCCGACGGACGCGATCGCCAAGGGCCAGGTCGGCGTGATGCTGCAGAGCGGCGGCATCATCGAGGACGCCAAGGTCGGCGAGCTGCTGGAGCTGGTGGCCGGCCTGCACAACGACCCGATGCCGGTACGGGAGGCCCTGGAGCGGGCCGGGATCGCGGACCTCACCAAGCGGACGATGAAGGCCCTGTCCGGCGGCCAGAAGCAGCGGGTGCGGTTCGCGATGGCGATCATCCCGCAGCCGGACCTGATCGTGCTGGACGAGCCGACGACAGGCATGGACGTCGAGTCCCGCCGCGACTTCTGGGCGTCGATGCACGCCGAGACCGCCCGCGGGCGGACAGTCCTGTTCGCGACCCACTACCTGGAGGAGGCGGACTCGTACGCCGATCGCGTGGTGCTGATGCGCAGCGGCAAGGTCGTTGCCGACGGCACCGCCGCGCAGATCAAGGCGAGCGTGTCCGGCCGCACCATCCGAGCCACGATCCCGGGCGCCGACCTGGCGGCGCTCGCGTCGCTGCCCGGCGTGCGCAACGTCGAGACCCGCGGTGACGTCGTGCTGCTGCAGTGCGGCGATTCCGACGGCACCTTGCGCCACCTGCTCGAGAACACGAGCGCCCACGACATCGAAGTGACGTCCGCCGACCTCGAGGACGCCGTCCTCGCGATCAGCGCGGCCCAAGAGGAGAGCCTGGCATGAACCGCGACTACCTGATCTTCGACATCCGCCGCACGCTGCGGAACCGGCGGGTGCTGATCTTCTCGATCCTGATGCCGCTGGTGCTGTTCCTGATCTTCGGCCTGACGATCCCGCAGGACGCCAACGAGGCCGGGATCTCCGCGATCGCGTACGTGATGGTCAGTATGGCGATGTTCGGCTCGATGTCCGCGGCGATGAGCAGCGGCGGTGTGATCGCGGCCGAGCGCGACGGGGGCTGGAACCGCACACTGCGGCTCACCCCGCTGAAGCCGCAGGCGTACGTCGTCAACAAGGTGATCCTGAGCCTGCTGCTCGCGATCCCGCCGCTGGTCGTGGTGTTCCTGTGCGGCATGACGTTCGGGCACGTGCACCTGAGCGCCGGCCAGTGGCTGACGGTCGCGCTGGTGTCCTGGCTCGGCGCGCTGCCGTTCGCCGCGATCGGTCTGGTCATCGGGTACATCGCGAAGCCGGACAGCGTCCAGCCGATCACCGGTCTGAGCACGATGCTGATCGCGGCGTTCGGCGGCCTGTGGCTCCCGGTCGACCAGATGCCGTCGGTGATGAAGCACATCGCCCAGCTCACCCCGGCGTACTGGACCGGTCAGACCTCGCGGAGCGCGCTGGCGCAGGGCGGGCTGGACACCCACGCGCTGCTGGTGGTGCTCGGCTGGACCGTCGCGCTCGGGTTCATCGGCCTGCGCCGGTTCCGGGCCGACACCGCCCGCGCCTGAGCACCGGGCGATAGCGTGACCACCGTGAAGACACCGCCGACGCTCGTGGAAGCGCTCGCCGAGCGCGGAGGCCGCCCAGGACCTGGGCGGTGGGGCTGGCTCGCGGCCGGGGTCTGGTTGTTCTACCTGTCCCAGCCGTTCGAGGAGATCATCCACCGGCAGGGAACGACCCGGGTCCTCGGTCTGGTCACGCTGTCGCTGTTCGCGCTGTCGTACCTCGGCTTCTTCGGCTGGGTCCGCTGGGTGGGCCTCGGCGCCGGCGGGATGCCGACGTGGCAGCGCCTGCTGTACATCGGCGGCATGCTCGCCCTCTGCCTGCTGATGCTGCCTGCGGCCGGTCAGCAGGCGCTGACCTGCCTGGTCTACATCTCCGCGGTCGCGATGATGGCCGTCGATCTCCGGATCGCGATCGGCATCGTCGCGCTGCTGCTCGGCGGCGCCGAGTTGTCGATGCGGATCGTGCCGGGCTGGACCGACGACGGCAGCTACGGGTTCGCGATCTTCCTCGGCGCGCTGGCCGTGTTCGGGATGCGGCGGGCGATCCAGCGCAGCCTCGAGCTGAACGCGGCCCGTAAGGACATGGCCGAGCTGGCCGTCCAGGAGGAGCGGAACCGGTTCGCCCGGGACCTGCATGACATCCTCGGCCACTCGCTCACGGTCATCACGGTCAAGGCGGAGCTGGCCGGCAAGCTGATCGCGGCGAACCCAGAACGAGCGGCCGCCGAGGTCGCGGACGTCGAGAGCCTGGCACGGGCCGCGCTGGCCGACGTGCGGGCGGCGGTCGCCGGGTATCGCGAGCTGAGCCTGGCCGGTGAGCTGGTCTCGGCCCGCGCCGCGCTGCAGGCCGCCGAGATCAAGGCGGACCTCCCGACCGCGGTCGACGAGGTTCCCGAGGAGAACCGCGAGCTGTTCGCCTGGATGGTTCGGGAAGGCGTCACGAACGTCGTCCGGCACTCCGGTGCGAAGCGCTGCACGATCCGGATCTCGGCGACGCAGATCGAAGTACTCGACGACGGAAAGGGCCCGACGCCGGGCGGCGGCGCGTCCGGCCACGGGCTGGTCGGGCTGCGCGAACGGGCGGACCAGGCCGGTGCGAGTGTGCAGGTCGGTCAGGCGCCGGGCGGCGGGTTCCGGCTGGCAATGAACGTCGGGCTGTGAGGATGGTGCGGTGAGCATCCGACTGCTGATCGCCGACGACCAGGCTCTGGTCCGCGGTGCCCTGGCCGCCCTGCTCGACCTGGAGCCCGACCTGGAGGTGGTGTCCGAGGTCGGTCGCGGCGACGAGGTGATCGACGCGGCGAAGAACGCCCGGCCGGATGTCGCCCTCCTCGACGTGGAGATGCCCGGGCTGGACGGCATCGAGGCGGCCGCCGCGCTGCGCGCCGCCGTACCGGGGGTGCGGGTGCTGATGGTGACCACGTTCGGCCGGCCCGGGTACCTGCGTCGCGCGATGGAGGCCGGGGCTGCCGGGTTCGTCGTCAAGGACACCCCGGCGACGCAGCTCGCGGACGCCGTACGACGCGTCCATCAGGGGCTGCGCGTGGTCGACCCGTCGCTCGCCGCCGAGACCTTGGTGGCCGGGACGAGCCCGTTGACGGGCCGCGAGTCCGACGTACTGCGGGCTGCCCGCGAGGGAGGCACCGTGGCGGACATCGCCAAGGAGCTGCATCTGTCCGAGGGAACGGTCCGCAACCATCTCTCGGCCGCTATCGGCAAGACCGGCGCACGGACCCGCGCCGAAGCAGCTCGGATCGCTCTGGACAACGGCTGGTTGTAGCCAGTCCCTACCTCTAGGGTTGCCTCAGGGGAGGGATCTGCGATGTCGATCGAGAGTTTCAGCGTTCGGGGGCGGTTGGCGGACACGGGTGAGGGGATCACCGCCGACGAGTTGCAGCTGGCGGCGCGCAATCACGGCATGCCGCTGGAGGGTCTGCGGTACGACGTGACGCCGCCGGGACTGCATTACGTGCTGGTGCACTACGACATCCCGGCGACGAACGCGGGCGACTGGGTGCTGAGCGTGGACGGATGCGTCGAGCAGCCGTTGTCGTTCGGGCTGACCGAGTTGCGCGCGATGGGCCGCCGGACCGTCCGGGTCACGTTGGAGTGCGCCGGCAACGGCCGGGCGACGCTGCAGCCGCGGCCGATCAGTCAGCCGTGGCTGTCGGAGGCGGTCGGTACGGCGGAGTGGACCGGTGTGCTGCTCGCCGACCTGCTGCGGCTGGCCGGGCTGCGCGCAGACGCCGTGGACGTGGTGTTCACCGGCGCGGACCACGGGGTGGAGCGCGGGGTCGAGCAGGACTACCAGCGCGGCCTGTCGGTGGCGGAGGCGATCGACTCCGGCGCCATCGTCGCGTGGGAGATGAACGGTGGGCCGCTACCGCCGCAGCACGGGTACCCGCTGCGCCTCGTCGTACCGGGCTGGTACGGGATGGCCAGCGTGAAGTGGCTGCGGTCGATCGAGGTGATCGACCACGCGTTCGACGGCTTCCAGAACTCCGTCGCGTACCGGATCCGGGCCGACGCGGACGACCCGGGGAGCGCGATCACCCGGATCCAGCCGCGCGCACTGCTGATCCCGCCGGGGTTCCCGGACTTCATGAGCCGGCACCGATTCGTTGCCGCCGGCACCGTTCCGCTGTTCGGCCGAGCCTGGTCCGGGTGGGCGCCGATCGAGCGTGTCGAGGTCAGCACCGACGCCGGCGTGAACTGGCACGAGGCGACATTGGATGCCCTGGGCAATGACGAGCTCGCCTGGCGGGCCTTCGCCTACGACTGGGAGGCGACGCCGGGCGAGCACGTGCTCACGGTCCGCGCGTACGACGCCGCCGGGAACGAGCAGCCGATCGAGGCCGAGTGGAACCGCGGCGGCTTCAGCAACAACACCGCCCAGCGGATCACGGTCCTGGTCACCTGAACCACCGCGTGTCGCTGGCGCGTTCCTGCGGACCGCGGTCACATCCTGGAGACGTACACGGTTCTCACTTCCAGGAGTGGTGCGGTGAACGACAACCAGCTGCACGCGCGGGTCTTCCGGACCGCGGACGAGTGGTACGCCGACGTCGACGACGAGCTCGACCCACAGCCGGACAACCCCCTCTGGTGGGGTGCGTACGAAACCCAGCCCGCGGCACTGGAGGCAGCCTGCGCTCGCCTCGCGGCGCTCCGCCGGGCCTCCTGACCTCAGGCGAACGCGATCGCGACGCCCATCCAGAGGCACAGCAGGCTGATGATGATGCCGAGCGGCCACGCCCACCAGGGCGTCGACCAGTCGACCGCCGCGGCGATCAGGTACGACGGGTCCGCGGGGTCGGCGACCACGTCGATCCGGTCGCCGACCGCGGGCCTCGGGTCGAGATCGTTGCCGCCGTCCACCTCGACCGGCACACCGTCACCCGGCCGGGCCACTTTCACGATCACGTCGTCGTACTTGGACCACTTGTCTTCCTCGACCGAGACGACCACGGCCTGCCGGACGGGACCGTTCGCGACCAGTTGCTGGTTGTCGTTCCCGGCCGCGATCCCCAACGGCACGATCGCCAACGACCCCAGCGCAATCGGCACGCCGACCAGGATCCGCACCGCCCTGATCAGTCCCTCGGCCCACCCGATCCGGCGCCGGCTCCCGGTCCGGGCCCGGTGCCGGGCATCCGCCAGCGCGCGCTTCAGCAGCCGGTCCCGGCGGGCCTGGCGGCGTTGCTCGAGCCGGTTCCACCACGCGAAGCGCTCGGCGAGGAAGCGGGCGGGGAAACAGGCCCCGCCCGCGATCGCCGCGCAGACGAGCGGATTGTCGTACAAGAAGCTCGGTCGGGTCAGCCGGCCGACGAGGTACAGGCCGCCGCCGGCCGCGCCGAAGAAGACAAGCAGAAACACCGCCTGCCAGCCGTGCAGGTCGTCGTCAGGCGTGCTCATCGAAACATCATGAGTGATGGACGCCCCGCGACGGCCGGCGGTTTCACTCCGGTTCGTTGCGGGAGTCGCCGCCGACGCGGTACGGCGTGGTCACGCCCTCGTACATCAGGTGGGTCATCAGCCCCTCGGAGGCGTGCGGGAGGTTGTGGCAGTGATCCATCCAGAGGCCGGGATTGTCGGCGACGAAGGCGATCTCGTACGTCTCCTTGTTGCCGACCTCGAGGGTGTCGACCCACCACGGCGAGCCGGTCGCCGCGACACCGTTGCGGGACAGGACGACGGCGTGGTGACCGTGCAGGTGCATCGGGTGCGCCTGGCCGCTGGTGTTGGAGATCTTCATCCGGACCACGTCCCCCTCGGCGACCATGAACATCGGTACGTCGGGGAACTTGTGGCCGTTGATCGTCCACCACAACCCCGGCACACCGTCGAGGAACCCGGGCCGGCGCCCGATCCGGTACTCGAAGTTGCGGTCCGCCGCGGCCGGATCGAAACCGATCGGTGCCGCCGTCCCGTAGGTCAGCAGATCAACCGTCTCCGCGGGCAGCTCGCCCTTCGCCGGGTCACCCGGACCGATGCCGAGCGACAACGCCGGCGTACCGGCCACGAGCCGCATCCCGCCCGCCGGCACCACCGCCTCCAGATCGACGCGGGCACCGGCCGCCAACGGGAACGCCGCCGTGACCGCTGCCGGGCCGTGGACGTCCCGGCCGTCGACCGCGACCACCTTGTACGGCGTCCCGGTCAGGCCGACCCGCAGGATCGCGTTGTCGGTGTTGATCACCCGCACGCGCGCCGTCGTACCCGGCTTCAGGTCGATGCTCGCGGTCCCGGTGCGGCCGTTGATCGTCCGCTTCCCGTCGTACGTGTGGATCGCGGCCACCACTTCACCGGGCGACGGCGGCGCGATCACGATCGAACCGAACAGCCCGCCCTTCACCTCGTCGCTCGACACCTGGTGCGAGTGGTACCAGTACGTCCCGGCCTGCTCCGCCTTGAACCGGTACACGTGCTTCCCGCCCACCGGTACGGCGTCCTGGGTCACCCCGGCGACCCCGTCCTCGGCGTTCGGCACGTCGATCCCGTGCCAGTGCAGCGTCGCGCCGTCCTTGACGGACTCGTTCACCAGCGTGACCTGGACGAGGTCGCCGACGCGTGCCCGGATCAGCGGACCCGGAGAGGCGCCGTTCAGGGTGTACCCGTCGACCGTCTCGCCGGACGCCAGCTGGAACTTCTGCTTCCGCGCGACGAGCGTGACGTCCACGTCCGGCGTCCCCGTCTTCGGTCCGGTCAGGTCCGCCACGCTCGTCCCGCCGTGGTGATGCTCGTGGCCTGACGACGGACCGCCGCCGTAGTCGGCGTACCCCATCTCCGCCGGGTCGTACTCCCCCGGGACCAGGCTGGTCGCCCAGAGGTACCCGAGCGGTACGAGGACCGCCAGGGTGATCCCCAGAGCGAGCAGCCGGCCCCACCGGCGCTTCTTGACGTCAGGCACTGGTCACAGGCTGCTTCGCTACCGCGGCCCGGCGTGCGGCCGCGCTCGCCACACCGGCGATCGCGAGCCCGTTGATGCCGTGCAGCAGGCCGAGCGCCGGCACCCCGAAGGACACCACCGCGAGCAGGAACTGCAGGACCACCAGGCCGACCACGATCCCGGCCAGCACCCGGCCGCGCGGGACGTCGGTCAGGAACGACACGATCAGGAAGGCCAGCGCGAGCAGCGCGATCACCGAACCGGCGATGCTGTGGTAGCTCTGCCCGAAGTTGCTGTAGTCGGCGCCGATCGAGGTGCCGTCGTCGGCGTCCTTCGCGATCGTGAATCCGGCGAACGCGATCGAGGCGACCTGCAGGACGACCGCGATCGCGATCAGCAGCCCCAGGACGCGGTACACGTTCCTCATGCGCGCCGCTCCGTCCGCCGCTTCCGCACGAACAGCACGGCCCCCACGATCAGCAGCAACGGCAGCACCGGCGGATGCCCACCGCCGACCACGCAGCCGACGGACGCCAGCACGGCGAACACGCCGAGCAGGGCCAGCAACGGGAACGGGATCCGCCCTAGAGGCCCACGCGAAGCCCACGGCGGCCTGCTGCCGGGCCCAGGACCGCTGGTGTTAGCGGCGTCCTCCGGAGCCGTCCACGGCGGCTTGCTCCATCCCCATGGGCCGGCCCAGCTCTCAGCCCCCTCGGCACCGGTAGCCTGATGGGACCCGGGCAGGTCGGCGAACAACGCCTCCAGATCCGCGCCGGTTCTGGCGCGGAGGGCCTGGTCGACGCGTTCCGAGTGTTCCTCGGCGCTCAGCCGGCCGGCTTCGTAATGCTCGCCCAGACGCTTGACCGCGTCCTCACGCTCACTGTCGCCGATGCGGATCGATCCGCCCGGCCTCTCGTCGCTCATGACACTCCTCGGTGCTCGTGGTCCTTCCAACGGCACCAAGACTGGCTTTCAGACCCCTTTCACCGCGTCGCCCCAGCGGCGACACCTCCGCTACCCCCGGAGGAGCACGCTGCACCGCAGGACGCAGTACGACGTACTCCCCCGGGCGTAGGACACCCCAGGGTGAACCCTCAGCTGTTCGCGGACAGGATCTGGTTCACGTCCTCGTTCGCCTTCGCGAGCGACGCCGGTTCCGCCTCGAACGACATCACCGCGTCCATCGCCGGTGTCATCACCGCGGTCACGTCGGCCGCGTTCGGGTTGGCCGGGTACGCGAAGACGTCACCCGCCTCGACCGGTTCCAGGAACGGCGTCACGTCCCACCCGCTCTTCGCGAACGCCGCCTTGGCGGCCGGCATGCTCGCCGCCACCGCCGGGAACACCACTCCCGCCTTCGCGACGATGTCCTGCGCGGTCTGCGAGCCGAGGAACTTCACCCAGGCCCAGGACGCGTCCCGCCGGGTGGTCCCGGCCCAGATCGTGTCCGCGAGGCCGTTCATCATCGACATCCGCTTCCCGACCGGACCGAGCGGCAACCGGGCGAGCTTCGTCTTCACCTGCTTCAGCCCGCCGTACGTCCCGAGCATCCAGGACCCGTTCGGCGTGATCGCGTACTTCCCGGCGCCGAACGAGGTCGTCACGTCCACACCGGACTTCGCCTGCGCGTACGTCGGCATGTACCCCTTGGTGATCAGCGAGCGCCACCACCCGATCGTCGCGGTGAACTTCGGGTCGCCGTAGAAGAACTTCGTCCCCCACGGTTCACCCTCGGAGTACTTCCAGCCGTTGCTCGCGGCGTACCAGCTCCAACTGGTCTGACCGTCACCGCCGCCGGCGTCGCCGTACCCGAGTCCGTAGACCTTGACGTTGTCCTTGTCGAAGCCCGGCTGGTCGCCGCGGCGGCCCTTGGAGTCCACCGTCAGCCGGCGGACGATCTGCTCGAACGTGCCGCCGTCCTGCGGGTTCCACGTCATCGAGTTGAGCTGCTCGGTGCTGACCCCGGCCGCCTCGGTGAACGCGCTGTTGTAGAAGTAGACCTCGGTGTCCCAGTCCTTCGGCAGGCCGTACCGCTTGCCGTCGTTGCCGATCCAGCGGTCCGCCAAACCCTTCTGGTAGATGCTCAGATCGACGTTGTCGCGGGACACGTAGTCGTCGATCGGCAGCACCTGCCCCTTGTCCGCGAACAGCGGGTACTTCGACGAGTGCCCGGTGAACACGTCCGGTGCGGTGTCCGAGATGAACCCGGTGACCAGCTTCGACCAGTAGTCGTTCCAGCCGTACTGCTCGATCTTCACCGAGTACTGCGGGTTCTGCTCGTGGAACACCTTCGCGCACTCGGTGTACATCGGCAGCTGGGCCGAGTCCCACAGCCAGTAGATGATTTCGCCGTCGCCGCGGGCCGCCGCCCCGTTGTTGCACGCCGCAACCGACGGTACGGCGAGCGCGGCCAGTCCGGCCTTCAGCAGGGTCCTGCGTGAGAGATTCATCATTTGATCCCCGAGAAGCCGATGGAGTTCGTGATCCGCTTGGCGAACGCCAGGAACAAGATGATCATCGGCAGCGCCGCGATCAGCGTCGCCGCCATCAGGCCCGCCCAGTCCGGGCCGCCCTGCGGGGTCTGGGACCGGAACACGCCCAGCGCGACCGTCAGCACCCGGACGTTCTCCTGCTGGCCGACCAGCAGCGGCCAGAAGTAGTCGTTCCACGAGTTGATGTAGGTCAGGATCGCCAGCGTCGCGATCGGTGCGCCGCTCATCGGGATGATCAGCCCGAAGAAGATCCGCCGGTGCCCGGCGCCGTCGATCATCGCCGCCTCCTCCAGCTCGCGGTTGATCCCGAGGAAGAACTGCCGGAGGAAGAAGATCGCGAACGGCGTCATGAACGCGCCCGGCAGGATGATGCCGGCGAAGCTGTTCAGCAGCCCGAGGTTCTTGATCAGCACGAAGTTGGGCAGCGTGGTGAAGATCGGCGGCACCATCAGCGCGGCCAGGAACAGCGCGAACACCTTGTCCCGCCCGGGCCAGCGCAGCCGCGCGAACGCGTACGCCGCCATCGCACTGAAGAACACCTGGCACACCGTCGTGATGGTTGCCACCACCAACGAGTTGCGCAGGTACAGCCAGAAGTTGACGGCGGCGCCGGAGCCGCCCTGGGCCTGCGCCTCCTCGATCGTGGACAGCCCGAGCACGCGCTTGAACGCGCCGAGCGTGCTCTCCACCGGCAGCAGCGAACCCGGGTGGCCGGGCAGCTGGGTGTTGTCGGAGAAGGCCGTCCGCAACATCCAGTAGAACGGGAACAGCGTGACGATCAGCAGGATGAACAGCAGCACCCAGGCGACCGTACGGCCGACGCTCACCTGCCGCCTCATGCGAGATCACTCTCCTTGGCCCGCAGCAGCCGCAGCTGCACCAGGGACACGACGGCGAGGATCGCGAACAGCACCAGCGCCATCGCGGAGGCGTACCCGAAGTCGAACCGGGTGAACGCGCGCTCGTAGATGTAGTAGTAGATGACCCGGGTCGCGTTGATCGGACCGCCCTGCGTGGTCACGGCGACCGTGTCGAAGATCTGGAACGAGCCGATCATGGTGACCACCAGGACCATCACCAGGACCGGCCGCAGCAGCGGCAGCGTGATCCGCCAGAACGTCTTCCACTCGGTCGACCCGTCCACCTCGGCGGCCTCGTAGACGTACGCCGGGATCGTCTGCAGCCCCGCGAAGACGAGCAGCGCGGTGTACCCCATGTGCCGCCAGACGTTGATCCCGGCGACCGTCGGGATCGCCCAGTGCGAGTCGCCGAAGAACGCCACCGGGTCGATCCCCAGCCAGCTGAGCCCCTGGTTCACGATGCCGACCTGGAAGTCCAGCATCCAGTACCAGACGAGCGCGACGACAACGTTCGCGACCAGGTACGGCGCCAGGATGACCGCGCGGACCGTGATCGACTTGGTCAGCCGGTACATGACCATCGCGATGCCGACCGCGAGCACGGTCTGCACGCCGATGTTGATCACGACGTACTCGACGGTGACCACGAGCGCGTTCCAGAAGAAGCTGTCGTGGAGCATCCGCTCGTAGTTGGCCAGGCCGTTGAACTTCGGCGCCGACAGCAGGCTGTACTCGGTGAAGCTCAGGTACGCGCCGCGCAGCGTCGGCCAGATGTAGAACACGACGAAGCCGAGCGTGGCCGGAGCGAGGAAGATCATCGCGACCTTGAGGTCGCCCAGGCTGCGCCGCCTCCCCGGCGGCGCCGCCTGTTCCCCGTGACTTCGTTTCCTGGTAGGTGGTGCGTTGGTGGTCGCGGTCACGGGGGATCTCCTTCTCTGTCCGGCGATCGGGCGGGCTTACCCGATCGCTGTCACGTCCAGCAAGATCGCGCTCTCGGGCCACTGCGCCGGCATCAGCACACCGACCGAGGCGAGGGCGGCACCGTTCAGCTCCACGCGTCCACCGTCGGCCGACCAGGCCGTGGACCGCGACTCGGGCCCGGGTGTCGCGACCTTGCTGATCCGGTACGTCCGCTGCGGCTCGAGCCCGGGCAGGCGAACCCGACCGACGGCCGAGGTCACCGACTGCTTCGTCTGGACGACGCTGAACACGGCACGTCCTCCGTCCTGCGCGACGACGCCGTGGACCAGCACGTCCTCAGGGCCGCGGTCGGCGCGGACCACACGGCCAGAGTGCAGCAACGGCCGCAGCTCCTTGTGCAGCGCGACCCAGCCCTTGAGCTCCGCGCGCTCCTCGGCGGAGGCCGACGCGATGTCCCATTCGATGCCGAAGTGGCCGAACAGCGCGGTGATCGCGCGGAACGACAGCGTCTGGGTCCGGCCGGTGGTGTGCGCCCGCGGCGGGCCGACGTGGCAGCCGATCAGCTCCGGCGGCAGCAGGAGCTGGGTGTAGCGCTGGATGGTCTGCCGCTCGAGCGCGTCGTTGCTGTCACTGCCCCAGATCCGGTCGGTGCGCTCCAGGATGCCGAGGTCGACGCGGGCGCCGCCGGACGAGCAGGACTCGATCTCGAGCCCCGGGTGCCGGCGCTTCAGCTCGTCGATCAGCCGGTACACGGCCAGGGTCTGCTCGTGGATGCCCGCGGTCCCGGTGTGCTGGTTGCCGCCGTCGACGAAGTCGCGGTTGTGGTCCCACTTCAGGTACGCGATGTCGTACTCGGACAGGATGCTGTCCAGCCGCTCGAGGATGTAGTCGTACGCCGCCGGGACGCCGAGGTTGAGGCCCTGCTGGTGGCGTGCGGTCGGCGGCATCCGGTCGCCGGCGGCGAGGATCCAGTCCGGGTGCTCGCGGGCCAGGTCGGAGTCCGGGTTCACCATCTCCGGCTCGACCCAGAGCCCGAACTGCAGGCCGAGGCCGGTCACGTGGTCGACCAGCGGGTGCAGGCCCTTCGGCCAGATCCCCTCGTCGACGTACCAGTCGCCGAGCCCGGCGTGGTCGTCGCGCCGGCCGCGGAACCAGCCGTCGTCCAGCACGAACCGCTCGGCCCCGACCTCGGCGGCCGCATCCGCGAGCGCCTTCAGCTTGTCCAGGTCGAGGTCGAAGTAGACCGCTTCCCAGGTGTTCAGGACGACAGGGCGCTCGGTCGCCGGGTGGTTCGGGCGGGCGCGCAGGTAGTCGTGGAAGCGCTGCGAGACCTGGTCGAGGCCGACGCCGTACGAGCCGTAGATCCACGGCGTGCTGTAGGTGCCGTCCGGTGCGATGCGGCCCTCGCCCGGCAGCAGCAACTCGCCGCCGCCGATCACGCCGTACCCGCTCATGCCGCGCTCGGCGTACGAACGGTGGTTGCCGCTCCAGGCGGTGTGCACGCCCCAGATCTCGCCGGCGCGGAAGCCGAAGCTCTCGGTGCCGGCCAGCAGCAGGAGGGTCGCGTCGGCGCCGGTGCGGCCGCGGCGGTTGTCGCGGATGTGCGCGCCCTGCGTGAACGCGTGCCGCTGCGGGTGCCGCTCGCCGATGTGCCGGCCGGTCATGTCGAGCAACTCGGTCGCCTCGGTCGGCACCGGCAGCGCCAGGTACAGCCCGTCGACCGTGTACGGCGTGGCGCCGGTGTTGGTCAGGTCGGCCTGTGACCTGACCAGGCCGGAATCGGTCAGCTCGACGGTCAGCAGCAGTCGCAGACCGGCCTTGGCGTCGGCGGCGCCGACCCGCACGCTGTTGCCGGTCTGAGCGACGCTGGTCAGTTCGAAGCTCGCCGAGAAGTCCTGGCCGTCGCGGTGCCCGCTCAGGCCGGGGAGGCCGAACCAGCCGGACGAGTACTCCGGGACGATCGCGATCGGACGGTTCTCGTCCAGGCCGTTGCCGTCCTGGACCGCACCCGCGCCGCGGCGCAGCTCCAGCAGAGCGTTCTCGGTCAGCTCGCCCAGGTCCGCACCCCAGTGCAGGACGGACGGCAAGCCGGGACCGGAGCAGTCCAGCACCAGGCTGACGCCGCCGGCACGGAGCTGCAGAATCTCGATGTTCGACACTGTTGATTCACTCTGCTTTCTGATTGATTTCAGGACGGAACTATTTACCCCGCCGAGCCGGTTGTCAATGCTTCACGAAGTTAAGTAAATAGCTTAGAGCTGACATCGCTGTCAGGACAGCGGCTTTGGCAACCGCTTCCACAGCCGCGGTCAGGCGGTGCCGAGACTCCGTCTCCGGACGGACCGCAACCAGCTGTCGACCCGGGCAACGTCGGGCGTGGCTGGGAGGACCGTGTGCTGCAGTGCTTTGTCGAGCTCCTCGTGCAGGGTGAGGCGCCAGCGTTCGACCTCGTCCCAGGGCAGCTCGCCGCGCTTGACCGCGAGCAGCCGTTCGCGGTGCGGGCCGACGTCGACGACGAGGGTTGCTTCGAGCAACAACTCGCGAGCGGACAGCAGCAGCCGGATCAGGTGCATGACGTGCTTCCACTTCGGCCTGCCGTCGCGGCGGAAGTCGGTCTCCAGCTTCTTGAACTGGCTGAGCACGTAGCCCGAGTACGTCTGGTAGGCCAGCTGGGACAGGAAGGACCGGCGAAGACTCACGAGTTCCTCGCCCAGCGACGTCTGCCGGACCACCAGCGGAGAATGCAGGACCTCGAGCAGGTTCGGGTTCGACTTCAGCGCGAGCTCGCAGAACCGCTCGACCTCCCAGGAAAACCATTCCGGCTCGGGCCCGTCCACATGGGCCGGCGGTTTCGCGAGCGACCAGAACGCCTCGGTCGGAGCGACGTACACGCCGCGAGTGTCGGTGTCCGAGTCGTCGGTGTCGAGCCCGAAGGCACGCGACCCGACGACCGCGGCATAGATCGTGTGCTCGCGCACCAACCGGTCGCCGTCCGGCTGGTCCAGCTCGATCGCCTCGTCCTGGTACGCCGTCCGCAGACTGAGCTGATCACGCCGCGCCACGGTCTCCCGCCCGTCGACAAGCCGGACCGTGTAACGGCCGTCGGCAGTGATCCCGGCGACCCGCCCGGTCGCCCCGCGCTGCGCCGTACCGCCCCGGCCATCGGGCGCCGCGACGCGCAACACCACCTGCGTACCCACCGGCAACTGCGGACCCATACCGGCATCGTTCCATCCGCGCGGTCGATCTATTGACAAATTTTTCTGTCAAGTGGAGATTGAGGGCATGCTGCGGTACGTCGAGGAGCCCGAGAAGGTGCGGCTGGCGCTGTCGCCGATCCGGCGGCGGCTGCTCGACCTGCTGCGCGAGCCGGCGTCGGCGACCCAGCTCGCGGCCGCGCTCGACCTGCCGCGGCAGCGGGTCAACTACCACCTGCGCGAGTTGGAGAAGGCCGGCCTGGTCGAGCTCGTCGAGGAGCGGCGGCGGCGCGGGTTCACCGAGCGGATCCTGCGCGCGTCGGCCTTCGTGATCGATCCGGCCGTGCTGGGGCAGGCGTTCACGCAGATCCAGGACCAGTACGCCGCCGAGCACCTGGTCGAGGTCGCCGCTGGGACCGTGCGGGACGTGGCGCGAATGCAGAGCGCCGCCGACGCGGACGGGAAGCGGCTGCTGACGTTCACGCTCGAGGCACAGGTGCGGTTCGCGGAGCCAGGCGACGTCCACCGGTTCGCCGACGCGCTGACCGCGGCGATGCAGCGTGTGGTCGAGGAGTTCGACAGCGAGGGCGGGCGGCCGTACCGGTTGATCGCGGGTGGTCATCCCGCGCCCCGCCGGACCGAGGGAGGGACATGAAGATCGTGGTGACGGTGGCCGCGCCGGTGGCGACGGTGTGGGACGCCCTGCGGAACAAGGACAAGATCCGGCACTGGCACGGCTGGGAGTACGAAGGCGGCCTCGACGAGGAGATCGACCTGATCTACTTCACCCGCGCGGTCGAGGACGGGACCACGCTGCGGCTCGGCAACGGCGACGAGTTCGCCGTCGAGGCCGTCGACGGCGGGTCCCGGGTCACGCTCACCCGCGCGCCGCTGGGCGCCGACCCGGACTGGGACGCGTACTACGACGACATCACCGAAGGCTGGATCACCTTCCTGCACCAGCTCCGCTTCGCCGTCGAACGCCATCCCGACGACCCCCGGCGCACCCTGTTCTACTCCGGCAACGGCGCCGTGTCCCCGATCGACGAACTGCACATCCCGGCCGGTGACGCCTTCGAGCTCGACCTGATCGGGGAACGGGTGACGTGCGAGGTCTGGTACCGGTCCGACCACCAGCTCGGCCTCACAGTAGATGCCTGGGGCAACGGCTTGCTGGTGCTCAGCCACATCCCGCCCGGCGACGGCAAGCCGGACGGCGCCACGATGGCGATCCTGTCGCTGTACGGCGACGTGGACCGCGACGCTGTCGACGCCCGCTGGCGCGCCTGGTGGAGCGAGCGCTGGCCGGAGGAGCTGGAGCTCCCGACCGAGCCCTGACCGACCCCTGACCGAGCCCTGACACTGCCGTGACAGCGCGCAAACGTGTCAGCACACTCGGTCTACCGGACGGTGTTACCGGGAAGTATCTTGCCGACAGTGATCGAACGATCACTGAACTCCGGCGAGAGAGGCCTTCCGGTGAAACCATCCAGAAGTCGTCGAGTGTCAGCCGCAATTTTCCTACTGTCCCTGACCGGGCTCGGCCTGGTCGCTCCCCCGGCGCACGCCGACGGCCCCGGCTCCGGGACGCCGTACGTCGTGACCGTCGGGGACTCCTACATCTCGGGTGAGGCCGGCCGCTGGGCCGGGAGCTCGAACGACTCCGAGACGCCGGCCGACGCGCTCGGTTCGCACGCCTACCACGACAACGCGAGCCACACGGCCGAGGTGATCCCGCGGTGCCACCGCAGCCTGTCGGCGGAGGCGTACATCGGCGGCGGGGTCGGCGGCCTGAACCTGGCCTGCTCGGGTGCGCGCACCACCACCTCGACCGGCGACTACTTCAAGCCGGGCATCGACTTCTACGACGACGGCGCCGGCCACCAGGGCCAGGCGAAGATGCTGCAGGTCTTCGCGGCGACCCACAACGTGCGGCAGGTCGTCGTCTCGATCGGCGGCAACGACTTCAACTTCGCGTCGATCGTCACCCAGTGCGTGCAGGACTTCCTGCTCTCCCCGTCCTGGAACCCCGACTACTGCCGCGACGACTCGTCGGTGGTCGCGAACTTCACCTCCGCCAACATCACGACGGTCCGCGGCAAGATCGCGACGGCGTTCCAGAACGTCCGGACGGCGATGCGCAACGCGGGGTACGGCGACAGCGCGTGGAGCCTCGTCGTCCAGACGTACCCGTCGCCGATCCCGGCGTCCAGCGGCTTCCGCTACGGGCAGTCGGGCTACACCCGGCAGAGCGTCGGCGGCTGCGGCTTCTGGAACGCGGACGCCGACTGGGCCAACGCCACCGCCCTCGTCACGATCAACAACACGGTCCGCGCCGCGATCGGCCAGTCCGGCCTCGGCAACGCCCGCCTGCTCGAGCTGCAGTCCGCGTTCAACGGCCGCCGGCTCTGCGAGAAGACCGTCGGCCTGTACGAGGAGGTCGGCCTCAGCTCGTGGACCCAGTCGACCGCCGTCGACAAGACCGAATGGATCAACCAGATCCGCACCGTGACGACCGTCGGCTCGAACTACTACATCCAGGAGTCCCTGCACCCGAACTACTGGGCCCAGCTGGCGCTGCGCTCCTGTGTCCGCCAAACCTACAACCAGAACCGCGGCGGCACCTGCACCATCTCCGGCACCGGCCTCGTCAACGGCGAACCCCGGATGACGCTCAACTGATCGACAGCGACACAGACACGAAGCGGCCGCCGCACCCCTCGCCCGGGTACGGCGGCCGTTTCAGCTGTCAGGTCAGCTCAGGTTGAGACCCGTGTCGTCGATGACGAACGAGGTCTGCAGCGAGATGTCCTCGGTGCCCGTGAAGCTGATGGTCACCGTCTGGCCGGCGAACGACGAGAGGTTGAACGACTTGAGCGAGTATCCGCTCGCCTTGTTCAGGTTCGAGTACGTCGCCAGCGTGGTCGAGCCCGCCTTGACCGTGAGCTTGTCGTACTGCGTGGTCGTGGTGGTCTCGGCGGAGTCGATGTGCAGGTAGAACGACAGCGTCGCGCTGCACCCGGCCGGGATCGCCACCGACTGGCTCAGGGTGTCGGTGTGGGTCGTGCCGTAGCCGTCCAGCCACGCCTTCCAGGTGCCGCTGCGGGCCGGCTGGGAGGCCGTGTTGTCGATCACGCCCGCCGACGCCGACCACGGGGCCGCCGTACCGGTCTCGAAGCCCGGGTTGCCGAGCTGCTGGCCGGAGCAGCCACCGGTGCCGCCGATCGTGAAGGTGAACGAGGTGTTGCCGGATCCGCCTGCGCTCGCGGTCGCCGTCACGGTGACGTTGAACGTCCCGCTCGCGGTCGGCGTCCCCGACACGGTGCCGGTGGACGAACCGATGGTGATGCCGGCCGGGAGACCGGTCGCGGACCAGGTGTACGGCGCGGTGCCGCCGGACGCGGTCATCGTGAACGACGCGATCGCCGTACCGACCGTGCCGGACTTGTTGCCCGGGTTCGTGACCGTGACGCCGCCGGAGGTGGAGCAGGTCGGGTCACCCGTCTGCGCCGGCACGCTCACCGCGTCCCAGGCCGCCTTCACGGTGTTGAACTCGGCGCAGCTGCCCGGGTACAGGTTCTTGGCCGCGGTCAGCGTCCAGGTCCGGTACTTGAGGTACGAGCTGCTGCTGGTCTTCATCAGCATCGCGTTGTACATGATCCGGATGGCCTTCTGGATGCCGATACCGGTCACGGTCGAGCTGTTGCAGGTCGGGCTCGTCGGGGAGCCGTTGCTGCCCTGCGAGAGCAGATAGAACCAGTGGTTGCCCGGACCGGCCGCCGCGTGCACCTCGGTGCCCGGGATCGAGCTCGAGTAGCAGTTCGGGTCGCCCAGCGCCGACGGGTTGTACATGTTCCGGATCGGCCCGCTGCCGACCAGGTTGACCTCTTCACCGACGAGGAAGTCCGGCGGGTCGTACGCGGACGACTGGTTGCTGTAGTACTCGGTGGCCGCGCCGAAGGTGTCGGCGACGAACTCCTGGGTGCCGCTGCCGGAGATCCCGCCCGGCGTGTGGTCGTCGATACCGTGACCCATCTCGTGGGCCAGGACATCGATCGAGCCGATCCAGCCGCCGGCCGTGTTCTTGCCGATCTGGACCTGCGTGCCGTCGTAGTACGCGTTCTGGTCGTTCAGGCCGACCCGGATCGGCCAGGCGCCGCCGCTACCGTCCATACCGTTGCGGCCGAGCCAGTTGGTCAGCATCGCCTTCTCGGTCTGGGCGGCGAACAGCGCGTCGACGCAGCCGGTCTCCCTGTTGGTCGCCGTACCGTTGCCCCAGTTGTCGTCCGGGCCGGAGAACGTGGTGTTGTTCGCCGCGTCCTGGCAGGACAGGTTGGTGATGGTGGGGTCCTTCATCGAGTACGTGCTGCCGGACAGGGTGGTGTCCAGGTGCACCGGGTTGGGGCCGCTGTAGACCGCCGTACCGTTGCCGGCCATCACGTGCTCCTTGGTACCGAGCACCTTGCCGCTCTGCGCGTCGACGTACACCGACAAGCTCGACGGCTCGTGGCCGTTGCTGCCAGTGACCCGGGACTGCCAGGCGAGCTTCGGCGTACCGTTCAGGGCGTAGACCGCGAGCGTCGGCGTGGTCGACTCCTTGACCTGCTTCAGCTGCTTGTTCGCGGTCTGCTTCGCGGCCGCGGAGGTCACCTTCGCGGTCGTGGACAGCTCCGGTACGGCGGTGGTCTGCGCGACCGAGGTGTACTTCACGGCGCCCTTCGCGTCGGTGACCACGACGAAGTCACCACCGACGACCGGGAGGCCCTTGTACGAACGCTCGTACGGGACGTACTGCAGACCGCTCTGCTCCGAAATAACCGGCTTCGCGACGAACCTGTCGTCCTTCGAGGCGTGCAGGGCGCTAGGACGCCCGGCCACCAGCGACGACGCGGAGCCGGCCGCGAACGCCTTGGACTCCGCCTGGGTCGGCCGTGGCGGGGGTGCCGCACTCGGGGCCGCGCCGGCGGCCGATGAGCCGAGCCCGGCGAGTGCCGCCGCCGCGAGGCCGGTCAGCCCCAGGACGACAGCAGGTTTGCGGAAACGCTGGAACAAGACCATGGATGTGGTCCCTTCACGATGCGGTGCTGGGCGGGTTGCGCCTCGCCGGACTGCAGTCGGTGCACCACTCCGGCTGGAACCTCCGGCCTACCCATCGACCGGGCCGGCGGAGGACCCCTGTCCATCCAGCCCCGATGGATCGCGCGGAGGGACACTATGTCCGCCACCGCGGCCGGGCAAGGCGCTGTCGTGCCGTTGGCACCCCGATGACAACTGACCGCGTTGTCATGGCTACCAAGCGCTGACAAACCCGCCCGAATCTGAGAATCATCACGGCCGGCCCGGATCGGTGAGCGGCTTGTCGCGGAGGGTGGTCGGGTGGGACTGCCGGTGGTCCGGGGCGGGTGTGAATGGCAGAATCGCGCCGACGGGATGGCTGCCACGGGTGCGACGCGCCGGCGGCGGGACCGATCGCGATCAGACGACGCCGGCTGGGGTGTGAGTGGAAACCGAATTCGTGCTGTCGCTCGGAGAGCAGCAGTGGACGCTGCCGGCCGGGACCGACACGATCACCATCGGCCGCGCCTCGAACGCCGACATCCGGCTGCAGGCCGACGACCAGATCTCCCGCATCCACGCGCGCCTCGACCGCGACGGCAGCACCTGGACCCTGTACGACGAGTCCCGCAACGGCACCGGCCTGAACGGCCGCCGCCTCACCGGCCCGACGCCGCTCACCACCGGCGACAAGATCCACATCGGCCGCTCGGTCCTGACCTTCACGAAGTCCAGCACCCCCTCCCCCCGCACCGACCCCACCCCGCCGCCGTCCTCGACAGCTGTGCCGCCGGCCGCGTCCGCCGCAGAACCCTCGGGACCACCGCCTTCGACGCCGCTGGATCCTGCGCCGCCGTCTTCGGCCTGGATGCCAGCTGCCGCGTCCCCCGAAGAAGCCGCTCCCGCGGGACCGCCGTCTTCCGCATCGCCGGCCGCTGCACCGCCGTCGGCTGTGCCACCGGCCGCGTCCGCCGCACCGCCGCCAGCCGCCGGCAGCTGGCCCGAGGCAGAGCCGCCCTCGCCCGACGAGTACGGCGCCCCCACGCCGCCGCCCCCTTCCCCCGCGCCCAGCTCGTCCGACCGGGCCAACCAGGCTGAGGCCGGTTACCCACCGGCCGACCACGGACCGGCCGACTACGAACCGGCCGACCGATCCCCCGTCGACCATGCACCGGCCGACGACGCCGAGGAGTACGGCGCCGACAGGAACCCGTTCGCACAGCAGCGGATGGACGAGGCGGAGGAGTACGGGGCCGGCAATCCGTTCGCACGCGAGCGCGTGGGCGACGCGGAGGAGTACGGCGCCGCGGGGATGGTTCCTGGGTTCGAGCGGTCGGGTGACGGCGGGACGTGGGCGGCGTACCCGTCGGCGGACAGCGCGGAACCGGTCCGGTCCCCCTGGGAGGTTTCCGGCCAGATCGACCACGCCGAGCCGAACTGGAACGAGTCGGCCAGCTGGCCCGACCCCACGCCGGCCGCACCCGACCGCCGGACCACGCCCGACGCACGAACCGGCCCGGACCCACGAATCGGCACAGACCCAAGAACCGGCAAGGACCAGCGAACCGGCGCGGACCAGCAGACGGGCGCAGACCGCCGGACGGGCGCCGACCGGCGCGGCGCCTCGCGGGACCGCCGCGCAGCGGGAGCTGACCGCCGCTCGACCACCCCACGACCCGGCACCGAAGGCTACGACGGCTACGGCACGGAACAGCCAAGCAGGCGCTCATCCGAGCAAACAGCTCGCGCGCAGCGGCTGCCCGCCACCGATCGCAGTACGGACGACGACGCCGTCGGAACCGTACGCCTGGCACGGGTGCTCGTCGCAGCCGGCGGCGTGATCCTGCTCGGCATCATCGTGAACCTCGTCGTCACGTTCCTCGCCGACGGCCCCGACGGAGCACTCCGCTGGCTCGTACCGCCCGGCATCGCGCTCGTCGTCGCGATGGTCCTCGCACTGCTCGACGCAGCCACACCGACGACCCGCCGCCGAGGCCGCCTGGACGTGTCGGTGCTCGTCGCGATCGCGGTGGTGCTCGCCGGCGTCGGTGTCGGCGGGTTCGCGCTGACGGCCGGCGCGGAGTACGTCGGCGGCTACCTGACCGGCAACGAGTCCGGCGAGGACCGGCTGATCAAACCGGTCGCGAAGGCCGGCTCCGGCATCACGATGACGGTCGAGAACGTCACGTACACGAGCCATTTCACGCGCGTCGAGGTCAAGCTGACCAGCACCGCCAAGGAGGCGGTCAAGATCCCGATCGACGGGACGACGTTCACCGCCGCCGACGGCACCGTCCTGCGCGCCGACCCCGGCAAGAGCTCGTGGCCGAGCCGGATCGCGGCCGGCGGCACGGAGCACGGCACGATCACGTTCAAGGGCCACCTCCCGGACAGCGCCGACGCGGCCGTCCTCACCTTCAAGTCCGGCAGCACCACGTTCGCCGTCCCGGTGGCGCTCAGCCACTGAAGTACATCGATTTTTGATATAGTCGCGTCCGTGCCCGACCTGGACGTCGACCGGTTGACCACGGTCATCGAGGACTTCAACACGATCTTCATCCGCCTGCCGTCGGTGCGGCGGCTGAACTTCTCGGCCCTGTCCGTGCTGCACACCCTCGGCCGGCGCGGACCGCTGCGACTCACCGACCTGCTGGCCACGGAGCAGCTGAAGCAGCCCGCGCTGACCAGCCTGGTCGCGAAACTCGAGCAGGACGGTCTCCTGCAGCGCCGGCCCGATCCCGCCGACGGCCGCGCCAGCCTGCTGTCCCTGACCCGCACCGGCCGGGAGCTCGTCCGGTCCCGGCACGCGAACCGGGTCGAGAAACTGGCCGCCCTGGTCGCGCGGCTCAGTCCCGACGAGCGCGCGGTCCTCGCGGGCTCGATCGACGTACTGCACCGCCTGACCGACCTCGCGGAGGACACCGCATGATTCCCACCCCGATCGCCGTACCCGACGACGTCCTCGACGACCTCCGCCGGCGCCTGCGCGCGACGAAGTGGCCACGTGACGCGGGGAACGACGACGGTTTCTACGGCGTCCGCCGGACGCGCCTGCAACCGCTCGTCGAGTACTGGGCGGACGGTTTCGACTGGCGCGCGGCCGAGCGGAAGATCAACACGTACGAGCATTACCGCGTCGATGTGGGCGACGTACCGGTGCACTTCCTGCGCCGGCCGGGCGCCGGCCCGCGGCCGGTCCCGCTGATCCTGAGCCACGGCTGGCCGTGGACGTTCTGGCACTGGTCGAAGGTGATCGACCCGCTCGCCGACCCCGCGTCGTACGGCGGTGACCCGGCCGACGCGTTCGACGTGATCGTCCCGTCGCTGCCCGGGTTCGGCTTCTCGACGCCGACCCGCCCGGACATGAATTTCTGGAAGATCGCCGACGTCTGGCACGAACTCATGACGGGCGTCCTCGGCTTCGGAAAGTACGCCGCGGCGGGCTGCGACGTCGGCGCGCTGGTGACCGGGCAACTCGGGCACAAGTACGCCGACGAGCTGTACGGGATCCACATCGGATCGGCACTGAAACTCGACTTCTTCAACGGCGACCGCGGGTGGGACCTGAGCGGCGGCCGGCCGATCCCGGAGGGGCTGCCGCCGGAGATCCACGACGGGATCGTCCGGTTCGAGCGCCGCTTCGCCGCGCATCTCGCGGCGCACGTGCTGCACCCGACCACGCTCGGCTTCGGCCTCGCGGACTCCCCCGCCGGGATGCTGGCGTGGATCATGGAGCGCTGGCTGAGCTGGTCCGAGGGCGACGCCGCGTTCACCGACGACGACCTGCTCACGCACGCGACGATCTTCTGGGCCGGCGACGCGATCGACACCTCGATCCGCACGTACGCGAACAACAACCGCTACCCGTGGACGCCGTCCCACGACCGGACACCGGTGGTCGAGGCTCCGACCGGCATCACCTTCGTCGGCTACGAGAACCCGCCCGGCGTCAGCACACCCGAGCAGCGCGTGCAGAACTTCCTCGCAAGCGACCGGGCCGCCTGGTACAACCACACGAACATCACCGCCCACCCGAACGGCGGCCACTTCATCCCGTGGGAGGCCCCCACGGAATGGACCGACGACCTACGCCGCACCTTCGCTCAGGTACGCCGGAAGTAGTTCAGGAAGGTCAGGAGCCCAGGCAAACATTTGCTTAACGGAAGGTGAACACGAAAGCGCCACAAGGGGGTTCCATAGGCGGCACGAAAAACCGAGAATGGGCCCCCAGGGGCTACAGGTCATCATCCTGAGGGGGGCACGGATGACCAAGATTCTGGTGATCGACGACGAGCCGGACCTGATCCGGTTCGTCCGGCGGGCGCTCGAGGCCGAGGGCTACCAGGTGCTGGGGTCGGCGGACGGGCTGGGGGGCCTGCGGCTGGCGCTCGAGCACCAGCCGGCGTTGATCGTGCTCGACCTGCTGATGCCGCGGATGCACGGCGAGGCGGTGCTGTCGGCGTTGCTGGCGCAGGATCCCGCGTTCCGGATCCTGGTGCTGTCCGCCACGGCGGACATCCAGCTGCGGATCAGCTGCCTGGAGCAGGGCGCGGTCGACTTCCTGGCGAAACCGTTCGCGATCCGCGAGCTGGTCGCCCGGGTCCGTGGCCGGCTCGGCGAGGACGCGAGCAACCGGCGCAAGAACCGGCTCCGCGTCGGTGACATGGTGCTCGACCTGGAGGCCCGGCAGTTGCTGATCGACGGCCGGCCGACGGTCCTGCCGAAACGCGAGTTCCTGCTGCTGCGGCACCTGATGCGCAATCCCGATGTCGTCTGCTCCCGGCAGGAACTGCTGTCGGAGGTCTGGGGCTACGACTTCGACCCGTCCACCAACGTGGTGGACGTCTGCGTCGGCCGGCTGCGCTCGAAGATCCGGCCCGACCTCATCGTGACGGTGCGCAATGTCGGCTATCAGCTCCAAAGCGCCTGAGCTGGCGGTGCCGCGGGCCGTCCGGCGCCCGTCGCGGCGGATCGGCCTGCTGATCGACATCGCGGTGGCCGTCGTCGTCGTCGGCATGCTCGGGCTGATGATCATCGAGCCCAGCCTCGAGGCGGGCCCGTTCCACGTCATGTTCCTCGCGGTGGCGATCGCCTACGGCTACCGGATCTGGCCACCGGTCCCGACCGTGGCCGCGACCACCGCGTTCACCCTGCTGGCCGGCTGGCTGATGGTCAGGCAGGCTGCCGAGGGCCACTTGCCGAAAGCCGAGCTCGCCGAGATCCCGTTGATGCCGATGGTGCTGCTGGTGATGATCTGGCACGTCCGGCGCCGGGTCGCGGCGATCGAGGAGATGCAACAGATGGCGGGCCGGCAACTCGAGGCGGCCCAGCGGGAACGCGAGTTCGTCCGGGACACGTCCCATGCGATCCGGACCCCGGTGACGATCGCGCGCGGCCATCTGGAGCTCGTGGCCGCACAGGACCTGGACGTGGAGGTGCGGTCGGACCTGTCGGTCGCGATGCTGCAGCTCGAACGCATGAGCGCGCTGTCGAACCGGCTGCTGGCCGTCGCCCGGCTCGACTCCGGTGGCGCACTGTCCGAACAGCCGACCAACCTGAGCAGCCTGGTCCGGGAGCTGGCCTCGAACTGGTCGGCCCAGGAGGACCGCGACTGGCAGGTCGATTGCGAACCGACCGGCTGGATTCCGGCCGACCCGGAGTGGATCGAACTGGCCCTGGACGCCCTGATCGAGAACGCGCTGAACTTCACGCCGGTGGGCGGCGAGATCAGCCTGGGCTGCCGGCGATCCGCCGACCGCTGCGTCGTCGAAGTGGCCGACTCCGGCCCCGGGATCGAGCCGGAAGACCTGCCGCACGTGTTCGAACGGTTCTGGCACCGGCCGCCGCCGAACGGCCGGACGGGCACCGGTCTCGGGCTCGCAATGGCACGGTCCGCCGCACTCGCGCACGGTGGCCGGCTGTCGGCGCGGAACGGCCCGAACGGCGGCGCGCTCTTCGAGCTGGAACTGCCGGCCAACTGACCAGTCGATGACGGCCACGTCATCTTTGTTGCCACGCCCGGGCGTCCGGTCCCACCCTGCTGGGGGGAACCTGCTGCGTACGCCCGCCGAACCCCGGACGCACCCCACATGCTCCGGGCGCCGCGCCGGTCCCGGTCCACGACACCCCCCTCGTCGTGACCGGAAGACCTGACCGGCCCGGTCACGAGGCGTACGCAGCCGTTCTCCTGCCGTCGGCACGATCAACTACGCCGAACGGGCGATGCGGACCGGCACCAACCGGCCGCAGTCTGTGGTTATGAAGCTTGGTGTCCGGTTGGCCGGCGTGCTCCTGGTGTCGGGAGCCGCACTCGCGTGTCCACTCGTCGCGCGCGCCGCGACGACGACTCTGTACGTCGACCGGACCATGGCCGGATGCTCCGACGCCGGCCCGGGTACGTCGACCACGCCGTACTGCACCGTCACCAAGGGGGTGGCGAAACTCGCCGCAGGGTTCACGCTGTACATCGGTGACGGGACCTACAGCGAGACGATCAAACCCGTCGTCTCGGGGACGGCGGACGCGCCGATCACGATCACCGCCTGGCCGGGGCGGCACCCGGTCCTCACGCCTACGAGCTTCGGCGCGAACATCTCCTCGCGCGCCTACCTCACCCTGTCGGGTCTCACCTTCACCGGGACCAAGTACGACGGCGTGTACGTGACCGGCAGCCACGACATCACGGTCAGCGGCAACACGGTCACCGGCGCCGGGCATCCGGTCTCCGGCCAGACGGCATACGGGATCAGCATCCGCTCGTCCAGCTCGACGGTTGTCAGCGGCAACGACGTGAACCACAACAACGGCACCGGAATCCTGCTCACGTCAGGGTCGACCGGGATCGTGGTCAGCGGCAACTCCGCCAGCTTCAACGCCGAGGGGTACCGCCGGAACGCCAACGGGATCAACGTGATCAGCGCCGGCAACACCGTGCTGCGCAACGTCACGCACGACAACGAGGACTCCGGTATCCAGTTCTACACCGGCGGCAACGACAACCTGGCGGCGCTGAACGTCACGTACAACAACGGCGACCACGGCATCGACGACCTGAACGTCACCGGTGGCCGGCTGATCGGCAACACCGTGTACCGCAACTGCACGACCGGCATCAACGTCGAGGGCACGTCCGGCAACTATGTGGTCTCGAACAACGTCGCGGTCGACAACGCGGTGTACCCGGCGTACAACGGCATCGCCTGTACGCGGCGGGCCGGGAACATCGGCATCTGGGACTCGGCGCCGGCATCCACGACCGTGGACCACAACCTGGTCTGGCTGACGACGAGCGGGAAGATGTACGCCTTCGGTACGACCTACACTTCGCTGGCGGCCATGCAGGCGGCCACCCACCAGGAGTCACACGGGGTGCAGAGCGATCCCCGCTTCGTGTCAGCCGGCTCGTGGAACCTGCACATCGGGGCCGGGTCCGCGGCGATCGACCGCGCCAACTCGGGCGTGTCCGGTGCCCAGTCCACCGACATCGAGGGGCTGTCCAGGGTCGACGATCCGGCGACCGCCAACACCTTCGCGGAGGGGCCGCGGCGCTACGACGACCTCGGCGCCTACGAGTACCAGCCCTGACCTCCGGCCGAAACATGACGTGAAGATGACCGAATCATGACGTCTGCCGCCTGCCCCTGCCTCTTCACCTGGTGACGGCCTGTACTGGTCCCTTAAGACCGGGACGCGTGCCGTGGGGGGCCACAGCGGGGGGCCAGGACGGAAGGAATGACCGTCCGTTGTCGTCGAGGGCTCGGTGCGTGTGGCCGCGGTGGGCGGCCTGCTCGGTCGGGGGACCTGAGGGGGGTCATCGATGAGCGCTGCCGACGCGTCGCCGGCCAGGGGTGGATTTGCCGGCGACCCGGAGCACCTGTTGCGCCTGTGCCACGATCTGCGGCAGTACGTCGCCGCAGGTCTGTGTCTGTCCGAACCGACGGCCGAGCTCGACGCGGTACCGGCGCGGCTGGCACTGATCCGTCAGCAGTTCGACGCGATCGCCGAACTCCTGGACGTCGAGCAGGTGCCCGCGCGGCGGATCGGCGGGGTCAACCTGACCCAGCTGGCCGGTGAGTGCGCCGACGTGGTTCGGCTGACGTACCGCGCGCCGGTGATCTTCGACCGCGTCGCGCGGGTCGTGGTTGCCGGGGACCAGGCACTGCTGCGGCGTGCCATCGGCAACCTGCTCGACAACGCCTGTCGCGCGGCCGGCGGCACCGGGCACGTCCACGTCCGCGTCGGTGCCGACGAGTCGGCCGATGGGGAGGCGTACGTCGAGGTGTCCGACGACGGCCCGGGCTTCGGTGACGTCGCCGCCGGAACAGGCCACGGCCTGCGGGTGGTGGCGGCAGCAGCGCGCGCTTTCGACGGCCGGCTGGAGATCAGCAGCGTGCCCGGTCGCGGAACCACCGTCCGGCTCTGTCTGCCCCGTGGGGGGCACCCCACGGTGAGGTCGGCATGAGGCTCGCGATCTGTCAGGAGAACTGGCTGTTCGCCTCGGTCGTCGCCGCCGCATTCGAACTGCAGGGCCACGAGGTCGTCACGACCACCGACGATCCGCGCCAGTTGTTCGACGGCGCCGGCCGCCGTCCGGACCTGTACGTCCTGGACAGCTCCGCCGTGACCGAACTGCCGCACCGCGGTGACCGGACGCCGTACGTGGTCCTGCTCACCGATCCGCAGGACGAACGGGCGTGGGACGCCTTCGACACCGGGACGGCCGACGGTGTGGTCAGCAAGACCTGCAGTCTACGAACGTTGCTCGAGGCCACCGAGTCGGTTGCCAACGGCCACCACATTGCGGCCGGGCGGCCGGCCGCGGACCGGCGCAAGCAACGGCCGGTGGTCGACGCCCTGACCGGCCGGGAGCTGGAGGTACTGCACCTGGTCGTCCAGGGCTACAACACCGAACAGATGGCCCGCGTCCTCGGCGTCAGCAGGCACACCATCCGCACCCACGTCCAGCAGGTACTGCGCAAGCTCGGCGTGCACGGCCGCGGCAAGCTCGCCCGCGCGGCCGCCGACGCCGGGCTGGTCGACGTGCAGGAGCTGATCGAGGGCGGCCGCCGGTGAGGGACTCGTCCGGGGTGGCGATCCTGCTGGTCGACGACCATCGCGTCTTCGCCGAAGCGCTGGCGGCCCTGCTCGCGACCGAACCCGGCATCGGCCACGTCGGCACCGCCTCGAACCTGACCGCCGCACGAAAGCTGCTCGGTTCCGGCCGGCCCGATGTGATCCTCCTCGACCTGTCGCTGGCCGAGGAGTCCGGCTCCGACCTGCTGGCCGAAGTGATGGCCGAACCCGACCCGCCGGCCGTGATCATGCTGTCCGGCAGTACCGACCCGCGGTTGATCGTGCAGGCCATCGACGCAGGTGCTCGAGGCTGGCTGGCGAAGACCACCCGGCTGCCCGCCCTGGTTGCGGCGATCTGGCAGGTCCTCGACGGCCATCTGTACCTCGCGCCCGCGACGCTCGGACCGGTGCTCAGCCATCTCCTGGGCGATCTGCGCCGGCAGCGCGCGGCCGCCGGCTTCGTGGATCGGCTGACACCTCGCGAGCTCGATGTCCTGCGCTGCCTGGTCTCCGGGATGACCAGGGCCGAGGCGGCCGACTACTTGTTCCTGTCCACGAACACGGTCCGGACCCACATCCAGAGCCTGCTCCGCCGGTCGGAGCAGCACTCGGCGCTCGCACTGGTCGCCTTTGCCCGTTCACACGGTGTGACGGGGATCGACGAGAACGACGGGTCCGTAATGACCACCGGGCGCGGATCATCCTCTTGACGTAGAGGTTCTCGTCTCGCAGGCGGGCGCGGGTGCCGGTCACATTTCGTAGCGTCGAGGGACATCAGGGCCCGTGGGGGCCTCGAGGGGGGCATCGGGATGACTACCCGAATCACTGCTGCGGCGCGTCCGCTACCGGCGGCGGAGATCGCCGTACCGTTCGCGGATTGTGACATCACCGCCGAGGCGCAGGCCGCCGTTCTGCGGGTCCTGCAGTCCGGGTGGGTGACCACCGGCCGGGAGGTGGCGGCGTTCGAGACCGAGTTCGCGGCCGCGGTCGGCGCAGAGTTCGCGGTGGCCGTATCGTCGTGCACACAGGGGATCGAGCTGGCGCTGCGGTCGCTCGGGCTGCCACCCGGGTCGCTGGTGCTGAGCTCGACGATGACGTTCTGCGGCGCGGTCCAGGCGATCGTGCACGCCGGGCACCAGCCGGTCCTGGTCGACGTCGACCCGGTCACCGGCATGCCGACACCGGCGACGGTCCGAGCCGCCGTACAGTCCTTCGGCCGGCCCGCTGCCCTGACCGTCGTGCACTGGGCCGGCGACGTGGCCGACGTACCGGCGCTCGCCGAGGCGGCCGGTGTGCCGCTCGACCACGTCGTGGTGGACGCCGCGCACGCGCTCGGCACGTACGCCGGCGACGCGCCGATCGGCTCCGGCCCCGGCGCGACCTGCTTCAGTTTCTACGCCACCAAGAACCTCCCGCTCGGCGAGGGCGGGATGATCACCACCGACGACGCGGCGCGCGCCGACTGGCTGCGCGGGGCGCGCCTGCACGGGATGACGGCCGATGCCTGGCGGCGCTACCTGCCCGGCGGCAACTGGCGCTACAACGTCGCCGACGCCGGCCTGAAGGCGAACATGACCGACATCCAGGCGTCGATGGGCCGCGCGCAGCTCACGCACTTCCCGTCCTGGCAGCGGCGGCGCGCCGAGATCGCGGCCCAGTACGACGATCGGCTCGCGGGACTGCCCGGTGTCGGGCTGCCGCACCGGCCGGCCCCCGGGGAGGGCACGCACGCCTGGCACCTGTACCCGGTCCGGCTCCGCCTGCACGGCGGGATCGATCGCGACGAGGTGATCGCCGCGCTCTCCGCTCGCGCCATCGGTACCTCGGTGCACTTCATCCCGGTCCATCGACTCGCGTACTTCAGCCAGACGGCCCTGATTCCGTCGGCCGGACTGACCGGGGCGGACGCACTGTTCGACCAACTGCTGTCGCTGCCGATGTACCCGCGGCTGACCGGGCAACAGGTCGACGCGGTCTGTACGGCGGTCACCGACATCGCGCATCAGGGCATCTCGGGAAAGGGAACGGAATGAGTGAGCCTCTGCTGCTACACGACAGCGACAACGGCCTGTTGCGGACCGTCGTGGTCGGGGCCGGTGAGGCCGGGGTCGCACTGGCCCGCGACCTGCACCGGGTCAGCTCGTTCGGGCTGGAGCCTGTCGGCTTCCTCGACGACGATCCCGGCAAGGCGGGCCGGCGGTACGGCGGGCGGAAGGTGCTCGGCACCCTGGCTGATCTCGAGGAGGTCCTCGAGCGGACCGGGGCCGACGTCGTCGTGGTCGCCATTCCGTCGATGCCGTCGCACGAGGTGAAGCAGCTCGGGCTGCGCGCCGCCGCGCTGGGCGCGACCGTGCTGCACCTGCCGCCGTTCCTCTCCGTGCTGCAGCGTCAGATCGCCGGGACCGACATGCGGGCGCTGCAGATCGGCCCGCTGATCGGGCGGCCGGAGATGCACGTCGTCAGCAGGCACGCCCGGGACGCGATCGCCGGCAAGCGGGTCCTGGTCACCGGCGCCGGCGGTTCGATCGGCAGCGAGCTGTGCCGTCAGGTGTACGGCTTCGGCCCCGAGCAACTGATCATGCTCGACCACGACGAGTCCAACCTGCACCGCACGCAGCTCGAGCTGTGGGGCGAGGCGCTGCTGGACACCGAGAACACCGTGGTCGCGGACATCCGGGACAGCGAGCGGCTGTTCCAGCTGTTCCGTGATCACCGGCCGCAGATCGTGTTCCACGCGGCGGCCCTGAAGCACCTTCCGGTCCTGGAGCAACACCCGTGCGAGGGCGTGAAGTCGAACGTCCGCGGCACCCAGAACCTGGTCGAGGCCGCCGTCGTCCACGACGTCGAACGGTTCGTGCTGATCTCCACCGACAAGGCCGCGAACCCGGCCTCGGTGCTCGGGGCAACCAAGCGGCTGGCCGAGCTTGTGCTGGAGTCGCAGCAGCCGGCCCCGACGGTGCTGACCGCGGTCCGGTTCGGCAACGTGCTGGGCAGCCGAGGCTCGCTGCTGCACGTGGTCCGGGACCAGCTCGCCAGCGGCACACCGGTGACGATCACGCATCCCGACGTCAGCCGGTTCTTCATGACGATCGAGGAAGCGGTCGGGCTGGTCCTGGAGGCGGCACGGATGTCGCACGGCTCGGCGACGTACGTCCTGGACATGGGCGAGCCGGTGCGGATCGTCGACCTGGTCCACAACTTCGCCGGCCTGCTGAACGTCCGCGACGTCCACGTGAAGTACACCGGTCTGCGGCCGGGCGAGAAGCTCACCGAGGAACTGTTCGGCGCCGGCGAGGAAGCCACGCCCACCGATCATCCACGGATCTCGATGACCGTGGCGCCACCGCCGCCGGCCGGCTTCCGGGCCGGGCTGCAGGAGCTGTACGACGCCGCCGCGCACAACCGGCCCGACGAGGTCTTCCGGCACCTGCGCCGGCTCGTTCCGGAGTACAGCCCGACGCCCGGTCTGGTGTCGGCCTGCGCGCCCTATCCCGACGACTTCTGACCTGCCCACCCGACAACAGACTGTGAGTACAGCATGACCACAGAGGCCAGGCCGCCACTGGACGTCCGCGTCCTCGACGGTACCGTCGATGTTCCCCCGACGGTCTTCGATGACCCCACCCTGCTCCCCGCGGGCCGGGCGACGATCACGGCGCTCGGACATCGGGTCGAGGGCGCGGACCTGGCCGCCCCGCCAGTGGTGCTGCCGGACTTCCACCACAAGTCGAAGATGGAGCTGCCGTCGAGCGTCGCGGTCGCGACCAGCGGCACTGTCCGTCCCGAGCTGACCAGCTCGTCGGTGAACTGCGGGATGGCGCTGATCGCGGTCGACTCCGAGGTCCCCGACGACAAGGCCGTCGACGTCTTCATGCGAGCGGTCCGCGAGCGCTATCCGTACCCGACCCGGGGCACCGCCGAACTCAGCCGCCAGGAGGTCGCCAAGGCGGTCGGCGCCGGGTCCGAGTTCAGTGTGGAGCGCTGGGGCGCACCGGCCGAGGACCTGGAGCGGATCGAGGAGGGCGGCCGGATCGACCTGGAGCGGTACGGCGGCCTCGACCGGCTGCGCGCGGAGCTTCCGGGGATCGCATTCCAGCTGGCCCGGTACCGCTTCGGAACCATTGGCCCGTCCAACCATTTCGTCGAGCTCCAGCGGGTCGAGGAGATCCTCGACCCGGAGCGGGCCGCCAAGCTCGGAGTGACCGAGGGCCAGCTGACCATCCAGTACCACGGCGGCGGCGGGGTCTTCACCGGGGAGATCGGGCGCCTGTTCTTCCGTCGCAAGGACTATCCCGCTCAGATCAAGGCCGTGAACGCGGCACTGAAGCCGTGGTTCCACCTCCGCTCCGCGCGCTCCTTCGCGCAACTGCGCGCACGGCTCGGTCTGTACTTCACCGCCGGCTGCACGCCGCTTCCGCTGGCCAGTGACGAAGGCCAGCGGCTGATGCTCGCGACCGCGGCCGCGATGAACTACGGCTTCGCCTTCCGCACCGCGACGTACGCCGCACTCCGCCGGATCGCGGCCGACTCCTTCGGCGGCGCCACCGGGCGGCTGGTGGTCGACTCGCCGCACAACAGCATCTACGAAGAGCCGGTCGGGGACCGTACCGGCGTCGTCCACCGGCACAACTCCTGCCGTGCCTTCCCGGCCTCGATGATGTCGCCGGGGACGACGTTCGCCGAGACCGGACAGGCCGTGCTGCTGCCCGGTACGCACCGCACCTCCAGCTACCTGGCCGTGGCGGGCGACCGTGCGGCGAGCAGTCTGTACTCCGCCTGTCACGGCGCCGGCACCGTGGTCTCCGACCTGGTGGCGCGCGGCATCTCCGGCGACCACCCGCTGAAGCACAAGACCCGCCGCTACCGCTACGACGACGGCGCGCCCACCGATGCCCACCACTTCGACGATCGCGGCGTGAACGCGGCCCTCGACGTCCTCGTCCGCCACGGGCTGGTCAAGCCGGTAGCGCGGATGCGACCTGTCGCAGTTCTGCACTGACGGTTCGGGAGAGAACATGAACAAGCGGCTACGGAGTCTGGCGACGGCCACGGTCATCAGCATGACCGCGGCGCTGGTGCTGGTCGTGACGAGCAGCCCGGCGAACGCCGTCGGCACCGGCTACTGGGTGAACAACACCGTCACCTGCAGCGACACCGGCACGGGAACCCAGGCGGCGCCGTTCTGCACGATCTCGCAGGGCACCAAGAAGGCCGTGCTTCCGGGCGACACCGTGCATGTTGCTCCGGGCACCTATCGGGAGCAGGTCACGATCAACGCGTCGGGCACCGCCACGGACCCGATCACCGTCGTCGGGGACGCCCCGGGCGTCATCGTGCTCGGCACCCGGTCCCTGGCCGGCGCAGCGCTCTGGACCGCGACCCTTACCACGGCCTGGTCCACGCCGTACGCGCCTCCGTCCGCGCCCAAGCAGGTCTTCGTCGACAACCAACGCCTCGCGACCGCTACCTCCGCCACCACGACGACGCCGAACAGCTGGTTCTACGACGGGACCGCCAAGGTTCTGTACGTCGACATCGGCGGCGCCAACCCGGGCGACGGGCACCAGGTCGAGGCCGGCGCCCAGTCGTTCGGCGTCACCACCAGCAGCAAGCAGAACGTGGTCGTCAGCAACCTCGAGCTCGACCGCGCCAACCTGGCCGGTGTTCGGTTGCTGTCCTCGTCCGGGATCACCGTCGACCACGTCACCACGTCCCAGTCGGCCGGTAACGGCGTCCTCGTCGACACCTGCCCGAGCAGCTCCATCACGATCCGCTCCGCGACCGTCGACAACGCGCTGTCCACCGGCATCAAGCTGAACGCGTCCAGCGGCGTGACCGTCACCGCGTCCGGCAGCCACAACAACGGCCTGCACGGGATCGGCCTTGCCACCTCGGCGAACAACCTGCTCACCGGTAACACGACGTACGCGAACGTCTCACTGAATCCGAACGCGACCGCCAACGGCATCGACGTCGACACCAGCTCGCCCGACAACCGTGTGATCGGCAACGTCGCCTACCAGAACCAGGACAGCGGGTTCCAGGTCTACAGCAGCAGCCACCGGGCTCTGGTGGCGCGCAACATCTCCTACGGCAACGGCGACCACGGCTTCGACACGCTGACCTCGACCGGTGTGCAATACCTGAACAACACGGCGTACGGGAACCGCCGGGACGGCATCTCGATCGAGGGCACCTCGACCGGCGCCACCGTTGTCAACAACCTCCTGGTCGACAACGGCACCACCGCGACCGAGTACGACCTGTACGTCGACGCCGGTTCGTACTCCGGTCTCACCGCCGACCGCGACATGGCCTACAACCACGTGGTTGCACCGAGTACGAAGGTCAACGGCGTCATCTACAAGACGCTGGCCGCCTTCGCCACCGCGACCGGTCAGGAGGCCCACGGCCTGTCCGTCGACCCGGACTTCGTCAACCCGGCCGGCGCGGACTTCCGGCTGACCGCCGGTTCCGCCGCGGTCGACTCGGCCGACTCGTCGCCGGCGAACTTCGTCGCCGCCGACCAGGGTGGCAACGCACTCGCCGACGACCCGATCGTGCCGGACACCGGCGCCGGGACGCCGGCGTACGCCGACCGCGGCGCGCTGGAGTACCAGCCGATCGCGGGCCCGGCCGACTACCCGCCGCACGCGGCCGTGGTGCTCGACCCGAGCGCGGTGAACATGCCGCCGGCGACGCCGGTGACCGCGGATGCAAGCGGTTCGAGCGACGCCGACACGAACGGCATCGCGTCGTACACGTTCGACTTCGGTGACGGCACCGTCGTCGGTCCGCAGGCGACGGCGACCGCGACCCACAAGTACGCGGCAACCGGCACGTTCACCGTCACCACCACGGTCACCGACACCGCGGGGCTGACCGACACCGCGACCGCCCAGGAGGTCGTCAGCCTCCGGCAGGTGCAGACGTACTCCGTCGAGCAGACGAACCCGTCCTGCAGCGACAGCGGGCCGGGCACCACCGCCACCCCGTTCTGCACGATCGGCGCGGCCACGAAGAAGATGCTGGCCGGCGACACCGCGCTGGTCGGCGCGGGCCAGTACCGTGAACAGGTCCAGGTCACCGCGAGCGGTGAGGCCGGCGCGCCGATCACGCTGCGGGCGACCTCGCCGTCGGCGGTCATCCTCGGCACGAACGACGTGTCCGACGCGGCCGGCTGGTCCGCCACGTCGACGACGGCGTGGAAGCACGCCTTCACCCCAGTGCCCGCGCAGGTCTTCCTGGACGGCCAACCGTTGGCCAAGGCAACGAGTAGTACGACGACCACCAGCGGCACGTGGTTCTACGACACCCCGACGGCGACGCTGTACGTCGACACCGGCGGGACGAACCCGGCCACCGGGCACACCGTCAGCGCGGGCGCGCGCAGCTTCGGCATCCTGCTCCGCCAGGTCACCGACGTGAACGTCAGCGGCTTCGCAGTCCGGCAGACCAACCTGAGCGGCGTGTACTTCGACACCGTGCAGCGGGTCTCCCTCGACACCGTCGACACCGCCCAGTCCGGCGCCCAGGGCGTGACCGCGGACAACTCCAGCCAGGTCATGCTGAGCGGCATCCAGGCGTCGGCGAACCAGTCCATCGGCATCCGGCTGTTCAGCAGCACCGACAGCACGGTGAAGACCTCGGTCACGCACGACAACAGCTTCCACGGCGTCAGCGTGCAGGGCGGCGCGCGGGACACGGTGACCGGCGTGACGACGTACCGGAACAAGCGGCTCTCGACCCGGATCGCGGCCGGTATCGACGTGTCGTCGGCCGCCCAGAACACCGTTGTCGACGGCAACTTGTCCTACAGCAACGACGACTCGGGCATCGAGTCCTACACCGGCGCGACCGGGACTCTGGTGCGCCGGAACGTGGTCTACGACAACGGCGACCACGGCATCGACGACTTCCAGGCGCCCGGCTCGCGGGTGATCGGCAACACCGTGGTCGGCAACGCCACCGCCGGGATCAACTTCGAGGGCGGCTCGACCGGTGCCCTCACCCGGGACAACGTGACGATGGACAACGCCGTCGGCAGCACCCGGACGATCGGCGAGATCCGGGTCGACGAGACGTCCAGCCAGGGCACCAGCCTGGACCGGGACCTGGTGTTCCAGAGCAACGGCGGACCCCTGTTCGAGTGGGCGTCGCAGCCGTACACGACGCTCAGCTCCTACCAGGCCGTCAGCGGGCAGGAACCGACGGGCAAGGCGGCGAACCCGCAGTTCGTCAACCTGGCCGGCCGTGACCTGCATCTGACCGGGACCTCCCCGGCCATCGACGCCGCCGACACGTCGCCGGCCGGCTGGAGCGCGACCGACAAGGACGGCGGCACCCCGATCGACGACCCGGCCGTCGCGAACACCGGCACCGGCCCGGTCACCTTCGCCGATCTCGGTGCCTTCGAGTTCAACGGCCTCGTGATCGTCGTGACCGTCTCCCCGACCGGTGGTTTCGCACCGCTCGACGTGACGATCGACGCCTCGCACAGCGCCGGCCCCGCGCCGATCACGTCGTACCAGATCGTCTGTGGCAACGGCACGGTGCTGACACAGTCCAGCGGTGTCTGCCACTACGGTGCGGCAGGGACGTTCACGCCGACCGCGACAGTCACCGACTCCACCGGCGCCACCGCCACCTGGACCGGTGCGCCGATCGTGGTGAAGCCGAACGGCGTACCGACAGCACGGATCACGGCCACACCCAGCCAGGCGTACGCACCGCAGCAGGTGGTACTGGACGCCTCCGCGTCCTCGGACGCCGACGGCCGGCCGCTGGTCTCCTACTCCTTCGACTGCGGCAACGGGCACACCACAGGTCCGATCACCACACCGACGACGACCTGTGACTACCCGGCCGCCGGCACCTACACCGTCGCGGTGACGGTGACCGACACCGACGGGCTCACCAGCCGGGCGACCACCAAGGTCAGGATCCTGGCCGAGGTGGCACCGACCGCGGCGCTGAACCTGTCGAAGAACACCATCAAGCGCGGCCAGTCGATCACCGCCGACGCATCCGGCTCGACCGACCCGGACAAGACGCCGATCGCGACCTACCAGTTCAGCTGTGGGACCGGCACCACCTTGCCGCCGCAGACGGCCCCGACCACGACCTGTACCTACCCGGCCGCGGGGACCTTCACCGTGAAGGTCGTCGTCACCGACACGGGCGGGCTGACCGGCACCACCACCAAGAGCGTGAAGGTCCAGTGATGGACGGCACGAGGAAGGCTCAGCTATGACGCTCGAAGAGATGTTCCGCCGGATCGTCCGGGCGCACCTGGCACTGATCCTGGTGTGCATCCTGGTACCGGTGGCCGGTGCCGCGATCCTGGTGGCGAACCGGCCGGACCCGAGCATTGCCTCGATCCGCCTCCAGGTCATCTCCGGCTCACCGAAGTCGGCGACCGAGGCCGAGGGGATGAACAGCCGGGTCCTCGCGGTGGCGACGACGCCGAGTGTGCTCGGTGCGGCGCTGGAGACTGCGCAGGCGCAGCGCGACGTCGACACGTACGCGGCGACCAACGTGGCCGCGCAGCGGATCGGCGGGTCCTCGATCGTCGAGCTCAGCGTCAGCGACAACGACCCGCTGGTGGCCGGAAGGGTCGTCTCCGAACTCGCCGCCCGGGTCGCGGCGTTCATGAACCAGGGTGACCAGGCAACCTTCCGCAGCACCCTGGCGGACCTGACCAGCCAGATCGACGCCGCGACCGCACGCCGGGACAAGCTGGTCGCCCAACTGCGAGGCATTGCCGACGTGACCGCCCGCGCCGACCTCGGGGTGCAGATCCAGTCGGCCAACCAGTTGCTGAGCCAACTCAGCAGCCAACGGGCGACCTTGGTCGCGGACAACGCGACCAAGGACCAGGTCGTCATGGTCGGCACCCAGCCCGACATCCGGCGCGAACCGCACTCGATCCTTCCGCAACTCGCGCTGGCACTGCTGCTCGGTCTGGTGCTCGGCCTGACCGCGGCGACGGTCCTGGAGACGTTCCGCCCACGGGTCACCGGCATCCGCGCGCTGGCCCGGTTGCTGCAGGCGCCGGTGCTCGGCAAGTCGACCGAGGACATCGAGTCGCTCCGCAACACGATGGCGCTGGCAGCCCGGCGGCAAGGCGTCGACGCGGTCGTGCTGATGGGCGCCGACGACGAGGACGCGGACACCGTGAGCAAGCTGCTGTTCTCGCTGTCCGGACGCACGCACGCCTCGAAGCAGACGAAGCAACCTGCCGCTCCGGGGGACGGCGGGCCGGTCTTCGACATCGACGGCTTCACCGATGTCCGCTTCACCGGACTGTCGGCCGTCACGCCCGAGGACGAGATGACGGCCGGGGTCGTCGTCGTGTCCAGGGGCACGGTGCTCCTGCGCCGGCTCGACGACCTCGACGACGTCCTGAAGGCCGTTCGCTGGCCGGTGCTGGGCATTGTGCACGGTCCGGCACCACGCCGCTTCGGCAGGCTGCGGTGACCAGCCGGATGACAACCGCCATGCTCCACACAGCCGGCCAGCGCGTGGCACTGCACGGTCCGGACAGCGCCGTACGCACGCTGCTCGCGGCCGCGGGCGGGCCCGAGCGACCCGGGCTCGCGGCGGCGGATCCGCCGAACGTCGTCCTCGCGATCGAGGAGACCCGCCGGCCGTTCCGCACGGACGGGGCGGAGGTGATCACGCGGGGCGTCTGGGCGACACCGGGCGGCGAAGTGGTGCTGACGAACGTCGGCGGATCCGGTTTCGACCAGCGGTGGGCGGTCGACGTCGACGGCCTCCGGGTCGCCAGCCGGTGGCGGCCGTCGTACCAGGAGTCCGTCGCAGCCAGGCTGCTCCCGGCTCGGCAGCGTGCGCTGAACAGCCAGGTCCTGCTGCACTACCCGGCGTTGTGGTTCGCGATGCAACAGCGGTTCGCGCCGCTGCACGTCTCGGTCGTCGAGATCGGTGGTGTCGTCGTCCTGCTGGCCGGACCGGGCGGCGTCGGCAAGTCGACGCTGGTCGCGCGCGCCCTGGCCGACGGTTCGCGGGCAACGTGCGACAACCTCGCGGCCTGCGACGGAATGACGGCGTACGGCGTGGCCGAACCACTGCGGCTGCTGGACGGTGCCGGGCGGCGGGCGTTGCACGGGCGGCGCGAACAGCCGTGGATGCACCGGGTCAGGTCGTTGCCGCCGGAGCTCGTCGTCGTCCTGCGGCGCGGGACCCAGGAGTCGCCCACGTTGCGCGAACTCAGCCCCGCGGAGGCGGCTCGCCGGCTCGTCGCGGGCACCTACGCGGCCGGTGAACTCCGCCGGTTCTGGTCGATCGCAGCGCTCGTCGCGACCGCGACGGGATGCGGGCCGGTGCACCCGCCGATCGAGGAGATCGCCGCGCGGCTGACGACCCGGCTGCCCGCGGTCGAACTGCTGCTCGGCCGGGAGCCCGGCGCCGGACTGACCGAACTGCTCCGCCGCCCACTCGCCGCGGTCCGGACCGGGCGGGCCGGTTGATGGGCACCCGGATCGAGGTCGCCCAGATCGTCACCCGCTTCATCGCCGGTGCCGGTGGCGTCGCGCTGCGCGGCGTCCTTCCGCTCGACCCGAACCGCTACCGAGTCACGATCATCACCGGACAAGGCGGCCCACTCACCGACCGGGCCGCAGCCGCCGGGATGCGCGTCCTGATCGAGCCGTCACTGGTCGCACCGCTGTCACCGACCGACGACCGCCGGGCCCTGCGGGAACTGACCGCGTTGTGTGCCGCCGGCAGGTACGACGTCGTCCACACGCACAGCGCGAAGGCCGGGGCGCTCGGCCGGCTCGCCGCGCACCGGGCCGGTGTGCCGCGGATCGTGCACACCTATCACGGCTTTCCGTTCCACCAGTTCCAGAACCCGTTGCGGCGTACGGCGTACATCGCCGTCGAGCGCCGGCTGGCGCGCATCACCGATACGGTGCTCGCGATCGGAACCGGGGTGGCGACCGAGGCGCTGCGGCTCGGGCTCGCGACGCCGAGCTCGCTGCGCACGATCACACCCGTCGTGGAGTCGGTCACCGTTCCGCGCACGGACAGCTCGCGTACAGCGGCGCGGGCCGAGCTCGGGGTCGGCGCGACCACCCCGCTGATCGGCACCGTCGGCCGGATCGACTACCAGAAGGCGCCGGAACACCTGATCGCCGCGGTCGCCGGGCTGCGGCACACCGACGCGGTCGCGGTCTGGATCGGCTCGGGTCCGGGCGATCGCGAGGCGAAGGAGCTGGTCCGCCGCTCGGGTCTGACCGACCGGTTCGTCTTCGCCGGCGAGCGGTCCGACGTACCCCAACTGCTGCCGGCGTTCGACGTGTTCGCCATGGCCAGCCGGTACGAGGGTCTGCCCTGCGCGGTGGTGGAGGCGATGCGCTGCGGCCTCCCCGTCGTGGCGACCGCAGTCAACTCGGTGCCTGACCTGGTCATCCCCGGCGAGAGCGGGATCTTGGTTCCACCGGGACGTCCGCGACTGCTGGCCGAAGCGGTCGACGACCTGCTCGACGACCGCCCGAAGGCCGAGCGGATGGCTCGGCGCGGGCAGGCGTCGGCCGGCAGTACGTACGATGCCGAGAGCCTGGCCGAGGTGCTCGACCAGGTGTACTCCGCCGGACGGCCGGCGGAGCTGGTGGGGTCATGACGAGTCCGGAAACGGCCGAGCGGATCCGGCGGCCGATGTCGCCCTGGCTGCAGCTGTGCCCGCCGGGGACGGTCGAGCACGACCTCCGCTGCGGACCGCTCCGGGCGGATCAGGTGTCCACCGACGGGCCGGTCGTACTGATCGACCAGCGGCCGCGCAGTCGTCGCCGGCTGCGGCGGACGGCGCGTGAGCTCGGGGTCGTGGTGGAGCGCGAGTTCGTCGTCCTGCCGACGCTCGACCGGCCGATGGTGGTCATCGACGACGTCGAGGAGGCGATCAGGCACTTCTGGACCGCGGTGGCCACGGTGCCTCCGGGACTCGCGTTCGCCGTACCGGCGTCCGCACTGCTCGGGCTGGCACGACGCGCACCCTGGCGCTGGACCGGCGCGCTCGCACCGGCCCGCGTCGTCGTCGGGAGGCGGCGATGACCGAAGCTCCGAAGGCGTTCCAGCCGCGCCCCCGGTCGGTGCACGACCTGTTGTTCGCGCCCGGAAGCCGGGGCGTGCTGATCGCGACGTCGAAGGATCCCGACGCCAAGCGGACCTTCGTGGTCACGCCACCCGCCGGTACCTACGTGGACGGCCCGGCCGGGCCGGTGGCGATCAAGATCCCCGTCACGGTCGCAGCCGCGGGCGCGGTCTCCCGGGAGACCCGGATGCTGATCGCGCTCGGCGAGACGGACCTGGGCGAACTCGCCAGGACCGTTCCGCGCTACCTGGAGACGCTCGACAGCGACGGCCTGCCGGCCGTGGTGACGACGGTACTGCGTGGCGTCCCGATGAGTGTCGCGTACCACCGCTGGCTGCACACCTCGCGGCAGCGTCCGGTGGCCGAGGACTTCGCGCTGGCAGGCGGATGGCTCCGGCACCTGCAGCTGGCGACAGCCGGCGAGCGGTCCCGGATCACCTGGGCGGGCGAGGTCGCCGGCCAGCTGCGTGCCCGCTGGCCGGGGCATCCGAAACTCGAGGCCGCACAGGTCCGGGTCGCGGCCGCGGACCGGCAACTGCGCGCTCATCGGGTCGCCACCACGGTGGTGCACGGCGACTACTGGTTCGGGAACCTGCTGGTCGACGACGGCCGGATCTCCGGAGTCGTCGACTGGGAGAGCGGCGCGCGCACCGGCTCGCCGCTGCGCGACCTCGTCCGGTTCGCGCTCAGCTACTGCCTCTACCTCGACCGCCACACCCGGCCCGGTCGCGAGGTGCGCGGACACCGCGGCCTGCGGCGTACCGGGTTCGGGGCCGGGATCAGGTACGGCCTGCTCGAGGCCGGCTGGCTGCCGGACCTGGTCCGGCTGTACCTGCGCACCGGGCTCGAAACTCTCGGCCTGCCGACGATCCTGTGGTACGGCGCCGCGCTGGCCGGGCTGGGTGAGATCGCCGCGAACGCCAACGACGACGAGTTCGCCGCACAGCACCTGGACCTGCTGGCGAGTCTGCCGTACTGGCCGCTCACCGACGGAGCTGAACCGCGATGAGCACCTCGACCCAGCCGGTACGACCGGCCGGCATCGTCGGCTCACCCGGCACGCCGCGCGGTGACGCGCTCGTGGCGATGATGGGCCTGACGACGTGCCTGCTGCCGTTCCTGGTGCCCGCCGGTCCGGGCAACACGGCCCTGGCGGACGCGGGCATCCTGCTGTGCGTCGTGCTGAGCATGCTGTGGGCGGGCCGGGAACAACTGCCGATCAAGCTGCCGTACGCCACCGGTGTGGCCGGGCTGATCCTCGGCGGCGCGTTCGCGGCGTACGTCTCGGTCGCGCCGGTCGGCACCGCGCTGGTGCTGATCCAGGATCTGCTGCTGTTCGCGTGGTCTGCGGCGCTCGCTCTCGGTCGCCACAATCCGGCGATCGTCCGCGCCGTCACGGTGTCCTGGTGCCACACGGCGACGCTCTACTCGGGCGTCATGGTGCCCGCGTACCTGGTCGGCTTGAACGCGATCACCGGGGTGTCGGCCAAGGACGGTGTGCGTGCGCCGTACACGTTCGGTGATCCCAACCTGGCCGGTAACTACCTGGTCGTCTCGTTGTTCCTGATGGCCGCGTGCAAGCATCCACGGTCCCCCGGCGTCCGTCGGATCGCCTACCTGCTGGTGCTCCTGGCGATCGGGTTCACCGGCTCGAACGGCGCGATGCTCACCCTGCTGGTCGGCCTGGTCCTGGCCGCCGCGGTGACCGCCTACCGCCGCCGGGGCGCGGTCGGCGGCCTTGCCGTACTCGCGAGCGCGGCTCTCGCCGGCGGGCTGATGGCGGGGTTCGTCATGCCCCGCGTCGACCTCGGTCAGCTCCGTGAACAGGCCGCCGGCAGCGTGCCACTGCTGCGCGACTCGTTCGGGCGCAGCGCGAACTCCAGCGGCGAGCGGGCCACGATCGTCAGCGAGGGCACGAACCTCTTCCTCCGCGGCGACGCCGCCGGCTACGGGCCGGCCCGGACGAAGGCGACCCTGGAGGCCACGCAGGCGCCGTACGTCAAGGAAGCCCACAACGACTACCTCGCGACGCTGCTGGAACGCGGGGTGATCGGGGCGATCGGTCTGCTGCTGTTCGGCGTCGGCGTGCTCACCCGCTGCCTGCGGCTGGTTTTCGGGAACCTGCCGAAGGCGTACGCCGAACTCGTACCGAGACCCTGGCTGCTCGCCGTCATCGGACCGGTGATGGCGACCGCCGCGGGGTTCTACGAGGTTCTGCACTTCCGGCACCTGTGGACCTGGCTCGGCCTCGTCGCGGCGCTCGTCCTCGCGATGCAGGACCGGCACGAGGAGGCCTGATGATCCGTTCCGTCCTGTCCAACACCTCGGCGCGGCTGCTCGCCATCCTCGGGCTCACGCTCGCCACCGTGCTGGTCGCGCGCACCGGCGGACCGTCGGCGGTCGGCGAGTACGCGCTGCTCCGGATGCTGCCCGGCCTGGTCGGGGTGCTGTGCGTCCTCGGCCTGCCCGGGGCCCTCGCCTACTTCCTCGCCGTACCGCGCCGCGACCTGCCGCGGCTCTGGCCGACGTTGATGGCGATCGGAGCCGCCGGAGCGGTTGTCGGTACGGCGCTGTGGGTGGTCGCGTCGCCGCTGCTCGCCAAGGTCTTCTTCCCGCACGAGGCGCCGTGGCTGATCGCGGCCGCGGGGGCGACCGTGGCGACCCAGCTCGCGCTGACGCTCGGCAAGACCGCCCTGCAAGGACTCGAGGACCGGCGCGGTGGTGACGTGGTGATCGCCGCCGAGGAACTCGCGTTCCTGCCCTGTTTCGTGCTCCCGCTGCTTGTCGGCGTTCACGGCATCGGTGCGATCATCCTCGGACTCGGGCTCGCCGACGTGGTCGTCGCGGTCGACGCGTGGCGCCGGGTCGGCCGGCGGCTCGGGTGGCGGCGCCTGGGCGTCGCGTGCTGGTGGGGGCGCCCGGACAAGGACCTCGCGCGGCAGGTCGCGTCGTACGGACTGCGGGGTCAGGTGGGCGGCCTGATCACGTTGCTGAACCTCCGCCTCGACGTCGCGATCCTCGGCGCGATCGCCGGACCCGCCGTCCTCGGCGGCTACGCGGTCGCCTCGAAGTACGCCGAACTGCTGCGGCTGCCCGGTACCGCACTGACCTGGGTCTTCTATCCGCGCCTGGCGAAACTCGACGAGCAGCGGGCCGCCGAGCTGGCCCGGCGGCTGATCCGGCCGACTCTGGCCGGCGTCGCGGCCGCCGCGATCCCGGTCGCGATCCTGGCCGGACCGGTGATGCGGCTGCTGTACGGTGCCTCGTTCGCACCCGCGGTCACTCCGGCCCGGATCCTCGTCGCGGGCATGATCCTGGCCGGCGCCTCAGGGGTCGCGAGCGCCTATCTCTACGGTCGGGGTACGCCGGGGCTCAACTCGATCGTGCTCGGCGCCGGGCTCGTCGTCACCGTGGTCCTCGACGTGACGCTGATCCCGCGGCACGGAGCGCTCGGCGCGGCAGTCGCGTCGACCGCGGCGTACCTGTCGACCGATGCCCTGCTGATCGTTCTGCTGCTGCGGCTCAGCGCACCGCGGGCCCGCCGCCGCGCGACCCTCGTGATCGGCGAGGGAACACCATGAGAGCTACCGCGATCGCCGCCGGCCTGCTCGTCCTGCTCGTTGGCTGTTCCAACGGTTCGCCGAGCGGTCAGCCGACCACGTCCCCGGACAGCGGACCGCCGATGAGTACGCCGGCCGACCCGACCCAACCGCCACCCAGCAGCCCGGTGACCGGCGGTGCAGCGGCCGTGCTGCCCGGTGACCGGTACGTCGCGCTCGCCACCGCGCTGCACCACCGCGGCGTCGCGATCTGGTGGGAGACCGACCTGGTCAAGCGCTGGCTCGACGGGCCGGCCGCCTTCGACGGAGCGGTCGCCCGGCTCGGGCAGCTGGCCGCGGTCCCGGGAACAGTCGGGTTCAAGATCTCCGACGAGATCGGGTACGGGGACGGGCTGACCTCTCCGGCGCAGGCCACCAGCTTCCTCCGGCAGGCCCGGAGCAGTCTCGCGAAAGTTGCGCCCGGCAAGCAGATCCTGGTCGACGCGGTCGTACCGGAGCTCGGGTGCCTGCCGTGGCGCGGCGGCAACCAGGAAGGGTGCGCGCAACGGGTCCGGCTGAAGTACCCGGCGGCCAGTGCGGCGGCGGTCGAGAGCTACCTGCGCGGCCATCTGATCGACCGGCTCGACCTGAGCACCGGGCTGCTGAGCCCTGGCACCTATGCAGGCTGGGGCTTGACCCAGCAGGCCGCACAGGCCGAGATCTGGAGCCGGATCCGCGGCCAGGGCTGGGAATCGCTGACCACGCTGCAGTCCCGCAAGGCACTCGCGGCCGCCGACGGCTACCAGGGATCAGCCACCCAGGCCGCCACCGACACGGCCACGTACATCGCCGCGCCCGTCTCGGCCGGCGCGAAGGCCGTGGACATCTGGGCCTGGCGTCAGCACTACCAGGGCAAGGTGTTCAGCCTGCTCGCGCCCGACCTCGCCGCCAACCCGCTCTGGACCTCCCTGATCCAGGAACGACGGCACGGAGTGCAGCTGATCACCCACATGACGCCGTCGACGATGCCCACCGATCCCGCCTCGTTCGACCACGAGTGCGATCTGGCGGCCCAGGCGTTCACCGCGGTCTTCGTGGCCGCCGGTACCGGTTAGGAGACAGAATGTCAGCACAGGTTGGTCCGGGCCGCCGATTTCTGGACGTGCTCATCGGGGGGCTGCTACTGGTGGCGGTGTCGCCAGTCCTGCTGATCGTCGCGGTACTGGTGCTCGTCACCAGCAGCCGACCGGTGCTGTTCCGTCAGGCCCGCGTGGGCGAGAACGGCCGGTCGTTCACGCTGTACAAGTTCCGGACCATGCGTACAGTTGCCTCCGGCCCCGAAGTGACCACCGCCACAGATGCCCGGATCACACCGCTCGGTGCGTTCCTGCGGCGGACCGCGCTCGACGAGCTGCCCCAGTTGTGGCACGTGGTTCGCGGGCAGATGACGCTGGTCGGTCCGCGGCCGGAAAGCGCGACTCTGGCGGCGCGCTATCCGGACGCGTTCCGGCCGGTGCTGCTGGCGCGGCCCGGGCTGACCGGTCCGGCGCAGCTGCGGTACCGCGAGCGTTCCGCCGTACCGCCGGACACCTGGACGGACGTGGAGCGCTGGTACCTCGACGTACTCGTGCCGCTGCGGGTGGCCGCAGACCGCGAGTACCTGGACCGCCCGACGATCCGCCGCACGCTGTACTACGTCCTGCTCACCGGGCTGTTCGTGGCCGGGCTGGCGGATCTCCAGGTGCCGGTCAGACCGCCTCTTCCACATCCGGCTCCGGCTTCACCAGAACCGGGTCGCAGCGGGCGTTGAGACAGGTCCCGTCGGTCAGGTCGAACTCGAAGTTGTGGCCGAGACAGCGCAGTACGCCGTTCACCACCACGCCCGTCTCGGCCAGGTCCTCACCGGCGTGCGGGCAGTACCTGCTCACCCGCAGCTGCTTGCCACCGACAACGATCGTGGTGGTCTCCTCCGGGTCACGGGCTGCCTCGAACCGCTCGACGGCCCGGAGCGCGGCCCGGTCGGCGTGCTTGAGCAGGCCGACCAGGTAGTCGTTGTACCGGTCGGGCTGCCGGCGGGCGGTGAAGCGCATCGACAGCAGCAGCTCCTCCCAGCGGGTCCGGCCGGACACCACGCCGTCGAGCCACCGGCCGTCCATGGTCAGGCGGTAGTCGGCGTGCCCGGCGCCGCCGTCGAGATCGACGACCACCCGGTCCGGTCCGATGTGCGCGTCCCAGACCCCGCCGTGCGGCCCAGACACGTCGAAGCGCAGCGTCATACCGATCCGGGCGAGGAAGTACTCCGACAGCGTGCCGAGTGACTCCAGGTGGGTCTTGAAGCGATCGGCCAGCCCGGGCCGCGACACGGGGTTCGCGGCCCAGGCGGCGTCGATGGCCGGCCGGCGGCGGGCCGCGTACTCGTTCAGGTACCGCCGCCGCTCCTCCGGTCCGGCGTCCAGGGCGAAGTCCTTCCAGTGCGCGTCCCGGACCACCGTGAGGTCGTCCAGCCGGATCTGGTCACCCGGCAGCAGACAGACCCCGCGCTGGTCGGGGATCCGGTCCGCGAGCCAGGCCAGCGCCTCGCCCTGGTCCGGGAAGATCCCGCCCGGACGCAGGCCGCTGTTCAGCTCGAACAGTTCGTCGTCGAGGAAGCACGGCGGACCGGCGTACGGCATCACCAGCCGCGGCCGGACCTGCCGGACCAGCCGGGTGACGGCCTTGAACTTGCCGACCCGCTTGATCGTCGAGATCCGCTCCCGCTCGACCTCGTCGTACTCGTACCGGACCGGGTGCCAGCTCGCGCCCGACATCTGCACGCCCATCACGTCCAGCGGCCCGCCGGCCTCGGCCATCGCACGCCGCGCCTGGGACAGCGAGATCCGGGCGTCGTTGGTGTGCAGCACGCTGCGCTCCCCGAGCTTCAGCAGGACGGCGGAGTCGTGGCTCATCGGGCACTGCTCGGGGATCACCGTCAGCCAGTCGCGCTCGTTCAGCGGGTACCGCTGCCACGCGTCCAGCACGACGACCCGGGTCCGCCCGATCGCGCGCAACCGGCGCTGCATGATCGTCGACGGATACCGCGGGACCAGCACCGGCACGCTCTCCGGCAGCCCGGCGATCAGATCCAGGTCCAGGTGGTCCAGATGCTCGTGCGACACCACCACCAGATCGACGTCGAGCAACTCCGGCGTGACCAGATGCGAGTTGTCCGGGAACGGGAACCAGGAGCCCAGAAACGCCCCACCGTCCGACAGCCACGGATCCGCCAGGATCCGCACCCCGCCCCCGTCCACCCGCAACCCGGCATGCCCCAGCGCAGTGACAGTCCCCTCACTCATAACCCCCAGCCTCCCGACCCCCCGCACCCCCGGCATCCCCCACCCGCACGAGAACCCCTACGCCATTCAGCGCGCCCGCAACCAGTCCCGGCCCGCGACCTCGTTCACACCGAAGGTGGCGGCACAAGTGGTCGTCCACGTGGTCGCAGACAGCAGAACGCCCAGGTCGGATGTGCTCTGACCTGGGCGTTCTCAAGGGGTGGAGGTGGCGGGAATCGAACCCGCGTCCTTCGGCGTCGTTTCAAGGCTTCTCCGGGCGCAGTCTGGATGTCGCTTTTCTCAGCCCCAGCGTTTGTACAGACATCTCGCTGACAGGCTCAGTCACTGTAAATGTCCCGTGTTAGCCCCGTGACCGGGCTAACAAAGCAAGCTCCCTAGATGAGGCCAGGAGCCGGGGCGGGAGCATCCCCGGGCTGACCGCTTCTTTAAGTGCTCAGGCCGTCAGGCGGCGAGAGCGAAGCTACTGCGCTTAGCGTTGGCAGTTATTGGTTTCCAGAGATCGTTAACGAGATAACCCTGGATCCTCGGCCCGCTTCCCTTGGAACGTACGTCCAAAGTCGAAACCGTTCACCCCCTGTTGAGTTGTCAAACTCCCACCCGAACCGCGGTGGAAGATCCACACTACCAAGTCCAACAGGCTGCCCGCACCCGACATTCCCCTCCGGGGGACCTACTTGATCAGGCGCAGTGTGAACGGGTAGCGGAACTTGCCGCCGGCCGCGGTGGCCAGGCCGCCGATGCCGGTGAGCAGGAACCACAGGATGCCCAGGACCGGGAACAGGAACGACAGGAACCCGTGGGTGATGCCGGTGGCGATCCCCAGCAGCGCGAACGCGCCGAACGCGGTCAGCTGGAAGTTCAGCGCCTCGACGGCGTGCCGGCGTACGGCGGGGTTCTTCTGGCCCGCGCTCGCGACGACCAGCGCCGGGCCGACGAAGAACGTCGGGTACCCGAGCCAGTGCGCGATCGTGCCCATCCCGCGCCCGTCGCCGCGGTAGGTCTGCAGCGGCGCGGGCCGGGTGAACGCGGCCGGGGCGTACGTCGGCACCGGGCGGGACACCAGCCCGTCGAACGTGCTGTTCAGCTCGGCCCGGGTCCGCGCCTTGAGTGCCTTGTCCAGCCGGAGGTCGAACTCCATGTGGTCGAGGCGGCCGTCGGCGTACATCTCTTTCAGGATCTCGACGGCCCGGTCGCGCTGCGCCGTCGTCACCAGCAGCTCTGAAGTGGACATGGTTCCACTGTGCGCGCGGGACACCGCGCACCCCATCGGGTTCAGCCCGGACGGACCCCTGACCCGACCCCGGAAGCCCCGGAACGGCGCCTGACCAGCATCCGATCAGCGCCTGGTCAGCGCCTGCTCAGCGGCTGGTCAGCGCCTGCTCAGCGGCTGGTCAGCGCAGCTGCCGGCCGTAGTCGGCCAGGACGAACGGCGGGATCAGGTCGGCGACACCGCTCAGGACGGGCAGGACCGTCAGCGTCCGCGGCACCGTCCACGGCTTGGCGGCATACGCAACGACCAGGCTGCCGCAGACCCGGAAGTTCACCCGCGGCTGGTCGAGCAGCCACTCCATCATCCGCGGGTGCAGCACGGCCGAACCGTAGCGGACGTCCACGGCGGCCGCCCGGAACTGCCGGTTGAAGGCCTCGCTCTCGACCTCGACCCGCTCCATACCCGGCTCGACGGTCGCTCCGTCACCGACGACGGGTTCCGCGCCGAACACGAGGTCCGGACCGACGGCCAGGTCGGGCAGCCGGACCGGCAGCTCGACCGCGATCAGGTGGTTGACCCATGTGGTCGGCAGGTACCGGCCCCGGGTCGTGTGGACGAATTCGGCCATCCGCACCGGGCGGCCCTGGTACTCGCCGATCAGGATCCGGCGCAGCTGCCCGTCCGGCGCGAAGATACGGCGGCCGGCCGTGAGGAGCTGCCCGTCGACGTCGGCTCCCGGGTGCCAGCCGTACCGTTCGGCGCCTGCCTGCTCGCGGGCGAGCTGGGCCTTCGCGCGGTCCACCCACGGACCGCCGAGGCGCGCGATCACCAGGCCGAACAGGACGGCGAAGCCGATGAACAGCGCGAAACCGAGCAGCATCCCACCGACGGCTTCGAGCCAGCGCGGCACCGAGAGAGCGAGCACGGTCGCAACCTAGCCGACCCCCAGGTCCGCGAGGCGCCGGACACTACCCCCGGCGACGCTCGGACAGGGCGCGCTGGGCCTCGCGGTTGGCCTGCCGCTCGGCGAGGGCGTGACGCTTGTCGTAGTCCTTCTTGCCGCGGCCGGTGGCGAGCTCGACCTTCGCGTAGCCGTCCTTGAAGTACAGCGACAGCGGGATCAGGGACACGCCCTGCTGCTCGACCTCACGGATCAGCTTCTGCACCTCGTCCTTGTGCAGCAGCAGCTTGCGGGTCCGGCGGGGCTCGTGGTTGGTCCACGTGCCGTGCTTGTACTCCGGGATGTGCATGCCCTGCAGCCAGAGCTCGTTCCCGCGGACGGCGGCGAACGCGTCGACGAGGGAGGCCCGGCCCTGCCGCAGGGACTTGACCTCCGTCCCGGTCAGCACCAGCCCGGCCTCCACCACGTCGTCGATGTGGTAGTCGTGTCGCGCCTTACGGTTCTGCGCGATCGGCTTCTCCCGGCCGGACTGTTTCACCATCCGACCAGTATCCCAGATCGTCTACAGCCACTTCATGGGATTAACCACGCGGCCGTCCTGGTAGACCATGAAGTGCAGGTGGCAGCCGGTGGAGTAGCCCGTCGTGCCGGCGTACCCGATGATCTCGCCCTTCTTCACGCGTTCACCGACGTGCGCCTTGTACCGCGAGAGGTGGTTGTAGACGGTGGTGATGGAGGACCCGTCGATCACACCGTGTGAAACGAACAGCCGGTTCCCGTAGCCGCCGTTGTAGTACTTGTCCGTCACCTTGCCGTCAGCCGCGGCGCGGATCGGCGTACCGCACGGAGCGCGGAAGTCGGTGCCATCGTGCAGCTTCCAGTAGTGCAGGACCGGGTGGAACCGCATGCCGTACGGCGACGTGATGTAGCTGCTGACGGGATAGCTGAGCCCGCCGCCGCTGTCGCCGCCGCCGGGGTTGTCCGGAATCTTCCGCGGCGGGCGGTTCTCCTTGCGCGCCTTCGCCCGCTCCGCCTTCTCGGCCGCGGCCTTGCGCCGGGCCGCGGCGGCCTTCTCGGCCTTCGCCCGCGCGATCAGGAGCTGCTCGACCCGGTTCCGCTCGCGCAGCAGCGAGTTGTACTGCGCCAGCTCGGTGTTCTTTTCCTTCTCGGCGGCCTTGAACGCGGTCAGCTTGACCTTGGCGATCGCCGCGGCCTCGGCCCGGTCGGCCGCGACCTGCTTGGTCAGCTCGGTCACACGCTTGACCGTCGCCGCCGCCTCGGCCCGGGCGCCCTCGGCGTCCTTCTCCGCGGCCGCGACCTTGACCCGCTTGCTGGCGAGCTGCGCCTGCGCGTTGTTCAGGTTCGTGATCGCGTTGCTCTGGATGCCGAACACGTTCCGCTGGACCTGCATCCCGGTCGCGATGTCGGCCGGCGCGGCGCCGCGCAGCGCGATCGTCAGCCCGACCAGGCCGTTCTGCTGCTGGTACGCCGACCGGACCGCGCGACCCGCCACGGACCGCTTCTCCGCGATCAGCTTCTCGCCGGCCTCCACGTCGGAGACCGCGACCCGCAGCGCCGCCTCGGCTGCGGCAAGCTTGCCCGCGGCCACCGCGTCGGCGGCCTTCGCGGCGGCCAACTGGCCCTGCGCGGCGGCGTACCGGACCTGGACGGCCTGGTACTTCACGACAGCTTGGTTGTACGCGGCAACGGACTTGCCGAGCTGGTCGGAGGCGTCGTCGAGATCAGCCTTGGACTGGTTGATCTGCGAGTCGAGTTGCTTCTTCTTGGCGGCTGGGTCCGGCGGTTTCGCCTCCGCGGACGGAGCGGACGGAACCGCGGCCAGGACACCGGCGGACAGGGACAGGACAAGGCAGCATGCGGCAACCACCGTCTGCCGGCCCGGCGGTCGCGTGCGTGATCGCGGGTACGGCGCTGCGGAGGTGCCGGTGCTGTCGTCTCGCTTGATGCTCCCCCGCTCAGGCGGGTTCGCACCGGGGAAGTGCGGGACCACAGGTCGACCCCTTGCTCTGGATGAAGTTGTGCGGTACGGGAGTGACTGCTGTTACTCCTGTTACTGCACGATAGGTCACCCGGGTCAGACTTTGAGGTATTTCCGCGTTGTCAGGAATGTCGGGATGACGGCCAGGATCACGCCGACCAGCACCATGTAGAGCATGGCGCGGAAGGTCTCGGTCGCGCCGACCCACTGCCAGACGCGGAACGTCTCCTGGGCCCGCTGCATGACGATCAGGTACACCCCGAGCCACAGCGTGCCGCACGCCAGCACCGCTCCGACCAGCGCGGCCAGCACCGCTTCGAGCAGGAACGGTAGCTGGATATAGAAGTTCGACGCGCCCACCAGGCGCATGATGCCGATCTCCCGTCTCCGGGCGTACGCCGCCAGCCGGATGGTGTTGAAGATCTGCATCAGGGCCGCGGCGAGCAACAGGCCGGCCGCGAAGATCGCGCCGATCTGCAGGCCGTTGAGGGCCTTGAACAACGGATCGAGGTACTGGCGGAGGTCCTGGACGGTGTCGACGCCGGGAAGGCCGGCGACCGCGCTGACCAGGTTCTGGTAGCGCTGCGGATCCTTCAGCTTGACCCGGAAGGATTCCTGCATCTGGTCCTCGGTGACCGTGCTGACGATCGGCGAGTCCTTGTACAGCTTCTTGAAGGACTCGAAGGCTTCCTTCTTCGACTCCGAGAACACGCCGTCCGGCGCGGTGTCCGGGTTGGTCTGGATGACCTGCTGAATCCGGTTCTTCTGCTCCTGGGTCACCTCGGCGCCCGAGCAGCCGCGGCCGCCGGAGTCCTTGGTGCACAGGAACACCGAGATCTGGATCTTGTCGTACCAGTTGCCCTTCATCAGGCTGACCTGCGAGTTGGCCAGCAGCGCGCTGCCGAACAGCGCCAGCGAGACCCAGATCGTGACGACGACCGCAATCGTCATCGAGAGGTTCCGCTTCAGGCCGATGCCGAGGTCGGAGAGGATGTAGTTCAGGCGCATCTTCAGTCAGTCCCTGTGCTCGGCGATCAGTGCTGGTAGCCGTAGACGCCGCGCGACTCGTCGCGGACGACGTGGCCGTTCTGCAACTCGATCACGCGCTTGCGCATCTGGTCGACGATCGACACGTCGTGGGTGGCCATCACGACCGTCGTCCCGGTCCGGTTGATCCGGTCCAGCAACTTCATGATGCCGACCGACGTGCCCGGGTCGAGGTTTCCGGTGGGCTCGTCGGCGATCAGGATCATCGGCCGGTTCACGAACGCGCGGGCGATCGCGACGCGCTGCTGCTCACCGCCGGACAGCTCGTCCGGGAGCCGGTCCTCCTTGCCGTCCAGACCGACCAGCTCCAGCACCTCGGGCACCGTCTTGCGGATGTGCGAGCGCGGCTTGCCGATCACCTGCAGCGCGAAGGCCACGTTCTCGGCGACGGTCTTGTTCGGCAGCAGCCGGAAGTCCTGGAACACGGTGCCGATCTGGCGGCGCATCTGCGGGATCCGCCAGCTCGCGAGCCGGTTCAGGTCCTTGCCGGCCACCATGATGTGGCCCTTGGACGTCCGCTGCTCACGCAGCACCAGGCGGAGGAACGTCGACTTGCCGGACCCGGAGGTACCGACCAGGAAGACGAACTCGCCTTTCTCGATATCGACGTTGACGTTCAGCAGAGCGGCCCTGGACTGGCCCTCGTACGTCTTGGACACATTCTCGAAGCGGATCACGGGTTCATCCGGCCGTGGTCGGGAACAGGGAGCGACGCGACGGTAACCACGAAGTGCACCGTACGCCACCGGAGCGGCCGGCGATCAGTCTAGGCGCTCCACGGCGTGCCGCCGACCAGACCTGCCGGTCCGTACGCCCCCGTCCGATACCCGGTCCGTTTGAAACGCCCGTACGACGCCTTGCGCTCAGGCGGGTGCTACGGCGGGGGCTCCGTTGCCGTTGTCGGGGCGGGCGTCGGCGATGCGGGCGACGCCGGCGTCGGGTTTGCGGCCCGCGCGGCGGGCGGCCTCGACGTGCAGGCGGGCCAGTTCGACGGCTTGGCGGGAGACCTTCACGGTCTTCTTCTCAGCCATGCTCACTGTCTCCCTCGACGACCTCGATATCCGCGTCCGCAATATCAGCGTACGCGGCCGGGCCGACCCGGTCGATCGCAACGGCGGCGGTCAGCGCGGCGACCAGGTCGTAGTCCTCCGGCTGTAACAGTTCCGACCTCATCAGCGAACGCAGGGTCACCACACCGGCGTCCGTCCCGGCGTCCTCCCCCTCGAGGATCTGCTCCACCGCCCACCGGACCATCCGCATCGTTTCCTCACGATGCCGCCAGGTGTCGAGCTCGCGATCGGACTTCCGCGTCAGGTACGACCCCAGCAGCACGCCTCCGAGAGCGAGCAGCGGACTCAGCACCGTCACCACGACCCCGACAACCGAGATCCAGGTAGGGATCACGGACACCCCTCCCAATTCCGTGGTCTTGATCGGCCGATGATGCTACGAAAGAACCATTCCACCCGCCACCGACAACACAGGATGACAAGGAGCAGTGTCACGATGACGGACGAGCAGGACCGCTACGACGTGTTCGTGCAGGGGACCGTGTTCCTCGACATCGTGATGACCGGGCTCGAGACCGCCCCGACCACCGGGACCGAGATCTTCGCCGAGGGGATGGGGTCGTGCCCGGGCGGGGTGGCGAACTTCGCGATCGCGGCCGCGCGGCTCGGTCTGCGGACCGGGCTCGCGTCGGTGTTCGGCGACGACGCGTACGCCGACTTCTGCTGGCGGACGCTCGCGGACCAGGAGGGTGTGGACCTGTCGCACTCGCGGCGGATCGGGCACTGGCACTCGCCGGTGACGGTGTCGATGTCGATCGACCGGGACCGGGCGATGGTCACGCACGCGCACGAGGCGCCGGGCGACCCGAGCAAACTGGTCGGTCCCGGGCTGAAGACGCGGTCGGCGATCGTCCCGGTGGCCGACGAGTTGCCCGGCTGGACGGTCGAGGCGCGGGAGTCCGGCGCGCTGCTGTTCGGCGATGTCGGGTGGGACCCGACCGACGAGTGGTCGCCGGCGGTTCTCGACGTACTCGAAGGGTTCTACTCCTTCACGCCGAACGCGAGCGAGGCGATGGCCTACACCCGCACCGACACCCCGAAGGCCGCGCTGCACAAGCTGGCCGACCGGGTGCCGCTCGCGGTGGTGACGAACGGCGCCGACGGCGTCCTCGCGATCGACTCCGAGACCGGCGAGGAGGAGCAGGTGCCGGCGCTGCCGGTCCGTTCGTACGACCCGACCGGCGCCGGCGACGTGTTCCTCGCCTCCCTCGTCCTGGGCACCCTCCGCGGCTGGCCGCTCGCCCACCGGCTTGCCTTCGGCAACCTGTGCGCGGGCCTGTCGGTCCAGCACTTCGGCGGCTCGCTCGCGGCGCCCGGCTGGGGCGACATCATCGACTGGGTCCGCGACCACAGCCGGCACCGCCCCGGCGACGTCGACCCCGACGTCCTCCGGCACTACGCCTTCATCGGCGACGTCCTCCCCGCCGGCCCGGTCCCGATCGTCCGCCGCGCCTCAGCCACCATCGCCCGCCTGTCGGACGCCTGAGCACGCGCCCGCTCAGTCCAGCGTCCCGCGCGGCGCCACCCAGAGGTGCGGTTGCCCGGTGACAGCAGCGATGTGTTCGAAATCGGCGTCGTAGTGGAGGATGATCGCGCCGTGCTGCTCGGCGACCGCGGCGGTGATGACGTCGACCACGCCGGCGGCCCGATGCTGTCCACGGGCCGCCATCCGAAGCTGAACCTCGCGGGCGCGCCTCGCGACGGAGTCGGTGATCGGCAGGTCGACGTACAACGCCTGCCGCCGCTCGGCGATCGTTCGCACGTCGGCGTGGTTCCGGCCGGAGTATCCGGCCTCGAGGTCGACGGTCAGACAGGTGGCGGCCGCGTGGTCGACGATCAATCCGGCGATCACCGAGCGCACCAGCGGGTGCTTGCTCCGCGCCTGGGCCGAGGTGTCGACCAGGTACAACTTGCCGACCGTGCCGGCCATGGCAGCACTGCTCAACGGCGCGCCTCGCGCATGACGTCGGGGTCATCGATGTCGGGGCCGACGCCCAGCGCGTAGGGATCGTCGAGCAGCGCCTCGATGCGCTCCCGGCGCTGGGCGACGAACGCGAGCGCCGCGTTGACCGTGTCCTTCTTCGTCACCGTCCCGAGCTCCTTCGCGGCGAGTGCCAGCACCCTGTCGTCCACATCGATCACTGTCTTCACAGCACCGAGAGTATGTTCCGATATATATAGACCTACATGGCCGGATATACAAATTCACTCAATCGTTGTCAACGGCCTGACGCCGCGAGGGTCGTGGCGACCAGGGCCAGGAGGAGGCCACCGGCGAGGAAGCCCCAGGCGGAGGTGGAATGGTCGACGATCAGGCCGGCGAGTGCTGAGCCGGTGGCGGAGCCGAGGTTGTTTGCTGTGTTGATCCAGGTGCTGGCCTCGGTGCGTTGGTGGGGTGGCGTGACGTTGTCGGCCGCCAGGTAGGCGACCACGAACATCGGCGCAACCGCGACACCGGCGACAGCGAGCAGGGCGCCGAGCATGATCAGGCCGGTCGCGAACGAGGCCGCCACCAGTCCGGCGGCGAGTACGGCGATCAGCCCGGCGAGCTGCGTCGTCCAGGACCGGGTGTGCGTACGGCGTGCCCAGAGCAGCCCGCCGATCACGCTCCCGAGAGCGATCGCCGCCTCGACGTACCCGGCCGCCCCGGGACGTCCCGCGTGTGCCGCGACACCCGCCACGCACACGTACGCCGCGCTGATCCCGGACGCGGTGACCATGATGACGAGCAGGATCCACCGCAGCCCGGAGATCGCCAGCGGCCCCAACGGATGCCGGGCCGGCGCCGAAGCCGCGGTGTGCGTGGTCACCGGGCTCGTCACCATCGCGAGCGTGCCGACGAGCATCAGGGCCGCCGAGCAGCCGAGCGCGACCGGCGCCGACAGGAGGCTGATCAGCGTGCCGGCGATCAGCGGCCCGCCGAGGAACAGACACTCCTCCGATACCGCGTCGACGGCGTACGCGCGTTCCTTGAGCGCGGTGCCCTCGGTGAGCAGGCGCCAGTTCGACCGCATCGACGGCCCCAAGGGCGGCGCGAGCAGTCCGGTCGCGCCGACGAGCAGCAGGACGGCGGCAGGCGTCGTACCGGCCGTGGCGACGACGACCAACCCGGCCGAGGAGCCGGCCGCGAGCAGCGGGAGGACGCGGCGCTGGCTGTAACGGTCGACGAGACGTGCCTTGAACGGCATCGACAAGGACGCCGCTCCGAAGACGGCGACCGCAGCGCCGGCCGTAGTGAAGGAACCGGTCGACGACCGGACGGTGAAGAGCAGGGACAACGGGAGCAGACCGTACGACAAGCGGCCGAGCAACGCAGGCACGAACGTGCGCAACGCCGACGGCAACAGCAGGACAGCACGGTAGCTCCCGGCACGAGTTGTGCCGGACACGAGAACGCTCCTAGAGATTCACGACGGAATGGGCTCGACCACGCGAGGCGTGGGAGCCGTCTCTAGTCACGGGGACAAGACATGCCGGACAGCATACCGTTCTCGACGGCTGGAAAACGCGGCGTTCTGGGCCCGCGCGGTCGTAGGGTCGGTGGGTGGTGCGCGGGCTGTGGGACCGCGCCGGACGGAGGTACGTGAGATGACGATCAGTCGGCGGCAGGTCCTCGGGTTCGGGGCCGGCCTGGCCGCGATGGCGGTGGCGGGATGCGGATCGAACTCCGGGCGGCCGTCGCCCGGTGGGTCGGACGGGTCGAAACCGACGCTCCAGCAGTGGTACCACCAGTACGGCGAGGCGGGCACGCAGCAGGCCGTCGAGCGGTACGCGAAGGCCTACCCGGACGCGACGGTGAGCATCCAGTGGTCGCCGGGCGACTACGACAAGAAGGCGTCGACGGCACTGCTGACCGACCAGGGCCCGGACGTGTTCGAGTACGGGAACGGGCCGACGATCGACATGATCAAGGCCAACCAGGTGGTCGAGCTCACCGACGTCCTGGGTGACGCGAAGGCCGACTTCAACCCGGCGCTGATCGAGCGGATGACGTACCAGGGCAAGCTGTACGGCGTTCCGCAGGTCGTCGACATGCAGCTGCTCGTGTACCGCAAGAGCCTGCTGAGCGCGGCCGGCGTGCAACCGCCGCAGACCGTCGACGAGCTGCTCGAGGCGGCCAAGAAGCTCACCAACGACAAGGTCAAGGGCCTGTTCGTCGGCAACGACGGCGGGGTCGGCATCCTCGGCGGGCCGGCGCTGTGGTCGGCCGGGCTCGACTACCTGACCGCGGACAACCAGTTCGGGTTCGACGACCCCAAGGCCGTCGAGTCGCTGCGCAAGCTGCGCGAGTTCTGGACCGCGAAGGTGCTGTTGCTCGGAGCCCCGACGGACTGGTCCGACCCGTCCGCGTTCACGCAGGGCCTGACCGCGATGCAGTTCACCGGGCTGTGGACGTTGCCCGCGATCGAGAAGGCGCTGCCGGGCGACTACGGCGTACTCCCCTGGCCCAGGCTCAACGCCACCACCGGCAAGCCGAGCGTCCCGGTCGGCGCGTACGGGTCGTGCGTGAACGCGAAGTCGAAGAACGTCGACGCCGCGAAGAAGTACGTGAAATGGCTCTGGGTCGACCAGACCGACGACCAGGTCGACTTCGCGCAGTCCTACGGCTTCCACATCCCGGCCCGGAGGAGCCTGGTCGAGAAGGCCGAGAAGCTGAAGACCGGCCCGGCCGCCGACGCGGCCAAGCTGGCGACCGAGAACGGGCACGCGCAGACCCCGATCCTGTGGTCGCCGAAGTCCGGTACGGCGTACACCGACGCGCTGAACCGGATCATCCGCAGCGGCGCCGACCCGGCGGCCGAGATCAAGAAGGTGAAGACGGTCGTCGACGCCGAGCTGCAGCGGATCGCCGGCTGATGGAGCTGCGCCCGCTGACCGACGACGACCGCGAGCTGATCGAGCTGGCTCGCCGGACGGTCGACGCGAACACCGACGGACCCGACGGCGTCCACACGATGGGCGCCGCGGTCCGCGGCGTGGACGGCCGGATGTACGCCGGTATCAACCTGTACCACTTCACCGGCGGCCCCTGCGCCGAGCTGGTCGCGCTCGGCCGGGCCCGCGCGGAAGGCGCCCGCGAGCTCACCACGATCGTGGCCGTCGGCAACGAAGGACGCGGTGTGGTCGCCCCGTGCGGCCGCGACCGCCAGGTCCTCGTCGACTACCACCCGACGATCCGCGTCATCCTGCCGACACCCGACGGCCCGGCGTCGGTCCTGGTCACCGACCTGCTGCCCGGCGCCTACCGCTGGACCCCGAACCCGTAGGAGTTGCGATGACGTTCTCGATCGTGGCCTTCGATCCGGACTCGCGGTCCTGGGGAATCGCGGTCGCGTCCAAGTTCCTGGCGGTGGGTGCGGTCGTGCCCTGGGGACGGGCCGGCGCCGGCGCGGTCGCCACCCAGGCCACGGCCAACCTCTCCTACGGACCGGACGGCCTGGACCTGCTCGCGGGCGGCGCGACCGCCGACGACGCCGTGGCTCAGCTGACCGGGGCCGACGACGAGCGTGATCATCGCCAGGTCGGCCTGGTCGATGCCGAGGGCCGCGGCGCCACGTTCACGGGACCGTCCTGCCTGGACTGGGCAGGCGGTCGAGCAGGCGACGGGTTCGCGATCCAGGGCAACATCTTGGCCGGCCCGCAGGTGGTCGAGGCGATGGCTGAGGCGTGGCAGGCGCACGCCGACCAGGCATTCGAGCGACGACTCGTCACGGCACTGGCGGCCGGCGACCGGGCCGGTGGAGATCGCCGCGGGCGCCAGAGCGCGGCGCTGCGGGTGTGGCGTGCCGGAGCGGCGTACGGCGGAGTGCTGGACACCGCCATCGACCTGCGCGCCGATGACCACCGGACACCCATCGAGGAACTGGGGCGGCTCCTCGACCTGCACACGTTGTACTTCGGCAAACCGGACCCAGCCACCCTGCTGCCACTGGAAGGCGAACTGGCATCCGAGGTCGCTGACGCCCTCGAAACGCTGGGTTATCCGGCCGCCGACCTCGCCGATGCCCTCGACACCTGGGCAGGCACCGAGAACTTCGAGGAGCGGCTGGTGGACGGCCAGCTCGACCCGGTGGTCCTGGAGCAGCTCCGCCGTCAGGTCGCCGCCGTCAGAACGCCGGAATGACGTCCTTCCCGTACGACGCCAGGGTCTCCTCCTTGGCGTCGTGCTGGAGGTACAACGCGAACTGGTCGACGCCGAGCTCCTTCAGCTCGGCCAGCCGGGCCAGGTGGTTCTCGACCGGGCCGAGGATGCAGAACCGGTCCACGACCTCGTCCGGCACGAAATCCGTGTGGGTGTTCCCGGCCCGCCCGTGCTCGGTGTAGTCGTACCCCTTCCGGCCCTCGATGTAGTCCGTGAGCGCCCGCGGGACCGCGCCGGACGCCCCGTAGCGCGCGACGATGTCCGCGACGTGGTTCCCGACCATCCCGCCGAACCAGCGGGTCTGGTCGCGCTGGTGCGCCAGGTCGTCCCCGACGTACGCCGGTGCCGCGACGCAGAACTTGATCGCCATCGGGTCGCGGCCCGCCTGCTCCGCGGAACGCCGTACGGCCGCGATCATCCAGGCCGCGATGTCCGGGTCGGCCAGCTGCAGGATGTACCCGTCGCCGACCTCACCGGTCGCCTTCAAGGCGCGCGGCCCGTACGCCGCGACCCACACGTCGAGGGCGCCGTTGTCGACCCAGGCGAACTTCAGCTCCTGGCCGCGATAGCTGACGGTCTCGCCGCGGGCGAGGGACCGCACCACCTCGACGCACTGCTTCAGCTCGTCGATCGTGCCCGGCTGCGCGCCGAGCGTCCGCAACGCCGAGTCGCCGCGCCCGATCCCGCAGATCGTCCGGTTGCCGAACATCTCGTTCAGCGTGGCGAACTGGGACGCGATCACCGTCCAGTCCCGCGTCCCCGGATTCGTCACCATCGGCCCGACGACGACCCGCTGCGTGGTCGCGAGGATCTGGCTGTAGATCACGAACGGCTCCTGCCAGAGCAGGTGCGAGTCGAACGTCCACACGTACGAGAACCCGGCGTCCTCCGCCTTGCGGGCCAGCTCCACGACCGTGGACGCGGGCGGATCGCACTGGAACACCACACCGAAGTCCACGACATCCCCCTTACATCAGATACGAGGAGAGGCCGCGCTTCAGGAACTTCCCCCGGCCCTTGCGGCCATGGTAGTTGCCGTCAGCCACGATCACCTCGCCGCGCGAGATCACGGTGCCCACCCGGCCCTTGATCTCGACCCCTTCGTACGCCGAGTGGTCCATGTTCATGTGGTGCGTCGCGACCCCGATCCGCGTCGTACCGTTCGGGTCGTAGATCACCAGGTCGGCGTCCGATCCGGGCTGCACGATCCCCTTGCGCGGGTACAGCCCGAACATCCGGGCCGGCGTGGTCGAGATCGTCTCCACCCAGCGCTCCAGCGACAGCTTCCCGTCGACGACGCCCTGGAAGACCAGGTCGACGCGGTGCTCGACGCCGCCGATCCCGTTCGGGATCTTGGAGAAGTCGCCGAGCCCGAGCTCCTTCTGGTCCTTCATGCAGAACGGGCAGTGGTCGGTCGACACGATCGCCAGGTCGTTGTTCCGCAGGCCCTTCCACAGGTCGCGCTGGTGCGGCTCGTGCTTGCTGCGCAGCGGCGTCGAGCAGACCCACTTCGCGCCCTCGAAGCCGGGCGCGCCGAGCTGGTCCTCGAGCGTCAGGTACAGGTACTGCGGGCAGGTCTCGGCGAACACGTTGCGGCCCTTGTCCCGCGCCGCCGCCACGTGCTCCAGCGCCTGACTGGCCGACAGGTGGACGATGTACAGCGGGCAGTCCTGCGCCACCTCGGCGAGCGCGATCGCCCGGTTGGTGGCCTCGGCCTCGAGCGCGGCCGGGCGGGTGATGCCGTGGTAGATCGGGTCGGTCTCGCCGCGCTGCAGCGCCTGCTGGACCAGAACGTCGATCGCGATGCCGTTCTCCGCGTGCATCATGATCATCGCGCCGTTCTCCCGCGCGGTCTGCATCGCGCGGAGGATCTGCCCGTCGTCGGAGTAGAAGACGCCCGGGTAGGCCATGAACAGCTTGAAACTCGTGATGCCCTCGTCGGTGACGAGCTGGTCCATCGCCTTCAGCGCGTCGGCGTCGACGCCGCCGAGGATCATGTGGAACGCGTAGTCGATGTGGCACTCGCCGTCGGCCTTCGCATGCCAGGCGGCGAGCCCGTCCTGCACCACCTCGCCGGTGCGCTGCACGGCGAAGTCGATGATCGTCGTGGTCCCGCCGTACGCCGCCGCGCGGGTGCCGGTGTCGAACGTGTCGCTGGCCGCCGTCCCGCCGAACGGCAGCTCCATGTGCGTGTGCGCGTCGATCCCGCCCGGGATCACGTACTTGCCGGAGGCATCGAGCACCTCGTCGACCGTGATCGTCGGGCTGAACGACGGATCCAGGACCGCGACGATCTTCTCGCCCTCGACCAGCACGTCCGCGACCCGGGTCCCGGTCGGTCCGACGACGGTTCCACCCTTGACGAGCAACGACATTCCCTGTCCCCTTCTGTCCCCGCTACGGTTTCGTCAGGTCTCCGTACGCGTCGGGGCGGCGGTCGCGGTAGAACTGCCAGCGGTCGCGGACGGTGTCCAGCAGGCTCAGGTCCAGGTCGCGGACGATCAGTTCCGGATCGTGGTCGTGCCCGACGTCGCCGACGAACTTCCCCTCCGGGTCGACGAAGTACGACGTCCCGTAGAAGTCGTTGTCGCCGAACTCGGACTCGATCCCGACCCGGTTGATCGCGCCGATGTAGTACTCGTTGGCGACCGCCGAGGCCGGCTGCTCGAGCTTCCACAAGTACGCCGAGAGGCCGCGGCTGGTCGCCGACGGGTTGAACACGATCTTCGCGCCGGCCAGGCCGAGCGCCCGCCAGCCCTCGGGGAAATGCCGGTCGTAGCAGATGTAGACGCCGATCCGCCCGACCGCGGTGTCGAAGATCGGGTACCCGAGGTTGCCCGGCCGGAAGTAGAACTTCTCCCAGAAGCCCTTCACCTGCGGGATGTGGTTCTTCCGGTACTTGCCCAGATAGGTGCCGTCGGCATCGATGACCGCGGCGGTGTTGTACAGCACGCCCGGCTGCTCTTGCTCGTACACCGGCAGCACCATCACCATGCCGAACTCTTTGGCGATGGCTGCGAACCGCTCAGTGGTCGGGCCCGGGACGGACTCGGCGTAGTCGTAGTACTCGGCGTCCTGCTTCTGGCAGAAGTACGGCCCGTAGAACAACTCCTGGAAACAGATCACCTTCGCACCCGCCGCGGCCGCCTGCCGCGCGTAGTCCTCGTGCGCCTTGATCATGGACTCCTTGTCACCCGTCCACGACGTCTGAACAAGCGCAGCCCTGACAACCTCCGCCACAAGAACCTCCCCAAGTAGCCGAGTCCCCATGCTCCATCCGCGCCGGGTCACCCGTCAACGGATGTCCCCGATCCCGCCCCTCATCCCCGCCCGAGCCGGACTCCCCGGGGTAGCCGGCCGACCACCGCGTCGTACTCCGCCGCCGTCAACTCGAGCCAGGCATCGTCCTCCTGCGCGACCGTCCCGAGCACGGTCGACCCGTCAGCCCGCAGCAAATGCAGATCCTCAGGCAGCCGCGGCCAGACCCAGTCGAAGAGGCTCGATGCGGCCGTCGTGAGCACCTCGAGCGACTCTTCGTCCAGCCGGAACAGGTACCGATCCTGGGTCGACGTACCCACGATCAGGGAGCCAGGCCAGGCCTGCACCTCACCAGCCTCGAGCAGATGCCCGCCGAGCCTCCGCAGTACGTCGCTCCCCGACTCGTCCATCCGTGTCCCCGGGCCCTTGTCCAGCACCCCGAACACCTCCGCCAAGGGCGCCACGGCCCGCAACAACGCGCGATAGTCGTCCCCCACCGCAGGACCGACCAGGTTGTAGGTATGCATCAGCCCCTCGCTCACGAGAACCCGATCGATCTCCATCATCCTCGAAACCAGGCACGAAACCGACCCGAACGCCCACCCCGCACCGCCCAGGGCCTGACGAAGCTCCGGATAGTCGCGACGGACTTCCTCCGACTCCGGCGTGCAAGCGCCGAGTGACGGAGACTAGCTGGTGACTTTGCGGACGGCGCGGAGTGCGGCGTCGTAGATCTTGCTGTACTCGTCGTGGGTTCGGGACTCGCCGGCTCGGGTTGCGACCTTGGCGACGATGCCGAGGCTCGGCGCTTCCGGGCCCAGGCGGTTCCGGGCGCCGATCTGAAGGCTGATGGCTCCGTTCAGGGACAGCGTGGCCGAGTCGACGTCGGGCAGCTTCGCCACGACGCCGGGCGACAGACGTTCGCTGACGACAAGTAGTTCCAGTGGCCCTCGACGACCAGTTCGGCGAGCCGGGCCGGGTCGACCCGGCGCGTGCGGGGGACGCACCGCTCAGGTCCGGGAACGAGCTCGTGCAGCACCAGGCGGTAAGGACCGAGATGGGCCGGAAGTGCCGCAAGCACCGCTCCGATCTGCTCGGCTCTCAGGTCAGGAAACTCACTTCTCCTGCCCCGGCCGACCCGGCGCCAGCTCTCCGGACCCAGAACATCCGTCATGGAACGCACATTAGGACACGATCGAAGGCACCTGAGGTCCGCAGACCCGCGATCGCGCGTCTTCCCGCGCCACGGGTCTTGGCCGGCTGTCGCGCCACCGCCGGCAGGACTACTAGCGCTCGGAGATGACTTTCTGGATCTCTTCGACTCTCGGCCGATACTGTCGCCGGCTCTGCATGCGCAGCTCCCGGAGCTGCGGAAGGTCGGCGATCGGGCTCAGATCGCCGTCGAGGATCCTCGTGGAGCCGGACACAAGAAGCTCCTGCAGTTTCGTCAGCGCGCGCAGTGGTTCAGCACTCGAGAAGCTTGCGCCGTCACTCAAATTGAGGACTTCGAGATCACCACACGTTGCGATGTCGTCGAGAACGGTCACCTTCTTGCAGGCCTCGAGATGCAGTTCGCGCAGCATTGACCCACGGACTGCTCCGGTATCCGAGAGCCGTGCCGCGAGATAGACGCCGAGATGCCGAAGACCCGGGAGGCCGCCGAGTCCGTCGAGCGACTTCAAGCGCGGCCGATCCTTGAGCACCAGCGTCTCGAGGTGGCCGGCCGGCGCCAGAACCGATAGGTCGTCCTCCGTGAATCGCGTCGCGAACAGTCGCACAAGGTGAACCGCGAAGCGGAACGTCTGCCTGATCTGGCGCCAGTCCGCCCGGAGCTCGATCAGCTCGGGCAGTCGTTCGAGATCAACGGTCAACGCAGGATCCACAATGAGGCTCAGGCTTCTCAGCGTCGAAGCAAGGCCGTAGACCGGATCCAGCGACTGCAGGCGCCGATCGATGACTACCAGGTTCCGCACCGGCAGGTCGTCGAGGAATCGCAGGTCAGGCAGGTCGAATCCGAGGGCATAGTTCAGCACCAGCGTGCCGGCGCCTTGATCGACGAACGCCGCGCCGGCCTCGTCGGACCACGGCCCGGTGACCACCATCTCGATAGTCCCGTCGGGTCGCGGCCCGATCGAGAACCCCTCGTCCATCACCATCGGCAATCCTGGGAATCCCGTCTCACTCCGCGATCCCCTCAGCCGATGAGCCAATGACCTTCAACCGCAGTTGGCCCATCAGGTTCCAGTACACCTCCAGGTCGGACACCTCGAGGTTGTCGAGTTCGTCCGCACCGCCGAGAAGCAGCGGCACCCGGTAGCCGACGCATTGATCGAAGCGCAACGACGGCCCACGTGCAGTGACCCATTCCGAGTGGAAGCCGCGCGCGAGCGCCGCCTCCGGATAGTCGACCAGTTCCTCGTCATGAAAGCGTGACACCGGAACCGGGATCTCGAGCGCCTGACCGGTCCCGGGCTCGAGCATCATCACCTCCGGTTCCGCGCTGCGACCACGCTGCCGGTCGACCGCGAACTGACGTCCCAGCCAGTCGAAGCCGAAGCACTCGAACCGGCCCGTGAACTCCGGGAAGGCGGCGTCCACGAGTTCACCCGCGGCGGTCGCTGACACGTCGGTGTGGATCCGGTACAGACCGTGCTCGAAAGTGCACCCACCGAAGTGAGCGCGAATTCCGTGCGCACCTGTCCCCACGGCGGCAGCCGCTAGGGACTTCGGCGAGCCGGCGGTCACTTCGAAGGCCGCGCTGAACCGCTCCAGCATTGTCTCACTCACCCGTCACATATTGACGTACTCGGTGATGTGCTCTGCAGGTCGAGCGCATCACCGGTTCCGCGGGGACTTACAGAGGCAAGATGCGCGGGGCTTCGGGTAGTACGCGGCCGCCGACGGTTGCGTGGGTTGGTGGGTGCCAGGTGGTGTGGAGGTGGGAGCCGGCGCCTTGGACGACCAGGAGGTCGCGGGTCAGTCGGGCGGTGAGTTGGGTGACCGCGGAGCCGGTGGCCTCGTCTTCGGTCACGTCCATCGCGGGAGCGAAGGCTCGGGCGCGGATGATGCCGCGGGGCTCGTCCTGCCAGGACCAGAGGAAGGTATGGCCGGCTGAGTACGACGTGGGGTCGGCTGCCAGGACGTCGGCGGGGGTGGCTAGCTGATGCCAGTCCCAGGCGCTGCCCCAGGTCGTGTCGGCTCGGACGGAGTACAGGTCGCCGGAGCGGGTGACGGGGATGGGGCCGTCGGGGACGTGGAGGGTGTCGACGGGGTGACCGTGGGTGTGGAGCCAGGCGGCGGCGCCGACGGTGGGGTGGCCGGCGAAGGACATCTCGCCGGTGGCGGAGTAGATACGGAGCGTGCCGGTGGCGGCGTCGTCGACGTACACGGTCTCGCTGTAGCCGAGCTCGGCGGCCACGCGCTGCCGGTCGCTCTCACCGACGAGGCGGCCGTCGACGATGCCCAGGGAGTTGCCGAACCGGCCGTCGGGGTCGGTGAAGACCCGGACGACCTCGACGGGGAGGTTCAAGTCAGAGGACGGCGATCGCGGCGATGATCGCGATCAGCAGCACCGCACCGCCCACGATCGCCAGCATCCGGCCGTTCACCTTGGGTTCGGCGGCGGCCTCGGTCTGGCCCTCGTTGACGAAGGCGCGGAACATCTGCGTGTTCGCGCCCGGGTCCTGCTCGTTCTCCACGTTCTGCGGGACGTTCTGGTCAGCCATGGCCCCAGACCCTACCGGCACCCCGGACCCCAGCCACTCACCAAGGGCCCGGTTTTACCTACCGCTCACGCTGCGTCCCGCTCCGGTCGACGCCCTGCGAACCCGTTGGTGAGTGTCTCAGGTCCATGTACCATTTGGTACATGCGCTTCGATCACTCGAGTACGATCCAGGCCGCGCCCGAGCGGGTCTGGGAGGTTTTCAGCAACGTCGAGCGGTGGCCCGACTGGACCCCGACCGTCGATTCCGTCGAGCGGCTGGACGCGGGCCGGATCCACGTCGGCGCCCGCACCCGGATCCGTCAGCCCAAGCTCCCGGTCGCGGTCTGGGAGGTGACGGAACTGAAGGAGGGTGAGTACTTCGAGTGGGTCTCGAAGGCTCCCGGGATCAAGACCACGGGCGGCCACCGCGTCGTCAGTACGCCGGACGGCACCGTCGCGACCGCGACGATCATCCAGGAAGGCCCGCTCGGCTGGCTCTTCGGCCGGCTGTACGCGAAGCTGACCCGCGACTACATCGCCACCGAGACCGCCAAACTGAAGGAAGTCAGTGAGTCGAGCAACCCTGCTGGCTGACGCTATCGAGCACTTTGCGAAGAACGGGATCGGGGACGCGAGCCTGCGCAGTATCGCGACCTCGATCGGCACCAGTCATCGGATGCTGATCTACCACTTCGGCTCCCGCGAGGGTCTGCTCGCCGAAGTGGTGCGGACGGTCGAGCAGCAGCAGCGCGACTTGCTGGCCACGCTGTCGGACCTGCCGATCGCGGAGCAGGCCGAGGAGTTCTGGCGCCGGGTCACCGAGGCTGCGCTCGTGTACGGCCCGCTGTTTTTCGAGCTCAGCGCCCACGCGATGCAGGACCTGCCGCACACCGAGCCCCTCAAGGCCGACCTGATCAACGTCTGGCTGCCGCCGCTGATCGAGCTCTGCGTCCGCGCCGGCATCCCGCCGGATCAGGCCCCGGCGTACGCGCGGCTCGGTCTGGCCGCCTCGCGCGGCCTGCTGTTCGACCTGCTGCTGACCGGTGATCGCGCGGGCGTCGACGAGGCGTCCGCGCTGCTCAACCGGTTGTTCACTCTCCCGGTTCGGTAGGCCGCTCGACCCGGCCCGCCACGATCGGCAACCGCGAGTCCCGCAGTACGGCGACGAACGCGAACGGCCGGTCCAACGTGACCTCCAGCCGGCGCTCCTGCGACGTGATCATCGCGGCCCGCGTCATCGCCATCGCGGTCACCGCCGCGGCCTCGAACCCGGTCGCGAAGAACCGCGCGAGCACCTTCTGCTTCGCCTGCCCGAGCTGCAGCGGGGTCGGGCTGAGCGCACTGAAATGCCCGCGCGCGCCCGGATCCGACGCGATCGCCGTCAAACCGAACAACTCCTGGGACGCCAGCAGATCGTGCTCGACCTCGATGCTGAACGACGGCAACGACACCTTCAGGTCGGGCCGCGCCGCCGTCGTCTTCCCGATCGTCAACCCGGGACCGGGCCGGTCCTGGTCGATCAGCTGACTGCCCGGTACGCCGTCGCCCGGCCGGGCCGCCGCCTCGAGCAGCGCGGGCAGCGCGTCCTCCCCGATCCCCAGCAGTACGTCGACATCCGCCTCGCCGCGCACCGTGACCACGGTCAGCTCGCCGTACCGCCGTACCGAATCGAGGTCGGTGTCCGTGCGCTCCAGCCAATGCCACGAACCGGCCCACGGACCGCCGGCGATGCGCCGGATCTGCTCGGTGAACGGGCGCACCCAGGTGGTTCGCAGCAGCAGCGCCGACGCCAGCACCAGCATCAGGTCGCCGTCGATGTCGAGCGGCATCTCCCGGATCAGGTCGTCGGTGTGGTCGGCGGCCCAGGCGTCGAGTTTCGCCTTGTCGACCGTCGGATTGCCGGTCAGCAGGCCGACGAGCGGCGCCGGCAGCACGCTGTCGAACGTCTCCGCCAGCTTCAGGTCCTCACTGACCCACACGCCGAGCGCGGCGTTCAGATCGGCGGAGTCCTCGATGGTCTCGACCAACCGGATCGCGTCGGTTGCCGCGGTCGCCGGATCCACACCGGCCGCGGCGGCGAGCTCGGAGCGCCCGGGTTCGTCCGCTCCGGTCGCGAGCAGGGCCAGCAACGGCCACAGGCCGAGCCCGGCCACCACCGTGTTCTCGGCCGGCAAGATCCGGGCCCAGCGGGTGGTGAGGTCGTTGACTGCGCGCACCACATCGGCATCCATACCTCAACACTGCCACACACCTGATACATGACGGTGATTTTCATTTCCAAGGGATTTCTGCCAGCATTCCGCCCATGACAGCGGCCGAGCAGGAGACGCCGGAGGCCCAGGAGGCTCAAGCGGCGAGGGAGCCTTCCGGGTCGTCGATCGTGTTCACCGGCACTCTGGTGCTGCTGGTCGGGCTCGCGCTGTTCGGGCGGCGGCTGTTCAACGCGTGGTTCACCGGCGACGGGATCCGCACGTGGGCGACGATGTTCGTCGGCGTGACGGTGCAGGCCCTGCCGTTCCTGGTGCTCGGCGTGCTGCTGTCGGCGGCCCTCACCGCGTTCGTCCCTGCGTCGTTCTTCGCCAAAGCGCTCCCGAGACATCCCGCCCTCGCCGTACCGGTGGCCAGCGCGTCCGGCGTTGTGCTCCCCGGCTGCGAGTGCGCGTCGGTGCCGGTGTCGGCGGCGTTGATGACCCGCGGTGTCACCCCAGCCGCGGCGATCGCCTTCCTGTTGTCGGCGCCGGCCATCAACCCGGTCGTGCTGGCGTCGACGGCGGTGGCGTTCCCCGGCCAGCCGAAGGTCGTGGTCGCCCGCGCGGTCACGTCGCTCGCGGTTTCGATGATCCTCGGCTGGTTGTGGTTGCTGACCGGCAAGGGCGGGTCGTGGCTGAAGCTGCCGAAGAACCGGCACGCGCACGACGACGGCAAGTTCGAGGTGTTCCGGTCCGCGATGCTGCACGACTTCCTGCACGCCGGCGGGTTCCTGGTGATCGGCGCGGCCGCCGCGGCCACGCTGAACGTCGTCGTACCGCGCGCCTGGCTCGACCACGTCGCGGGGAACCTGCTGCTCTCGGTGCTGATCCTCGGGCTGCTCGCGGTCCTGCTGGCGATCTGTTCCGAGGCGGACGCGTTCGTCGCGGCGAGCCTGACCCAGTTCTCGCTGACCGCGCGGCTCGCGTTCATGGTCGTCGGCCCGATCGTCGACGTGAAACTGATCGCCCTCCAGACCGGAACCTTCGGCCCGAAGTTCGCGGTCCGGTTCGCCCCGGCCACCTTCGTGGTCGCGATCCTTGCCAGCCTGCTCGCCGGATGGTGGTTGTTGTGAAACGCAACGTTGCCGGGTTGGTGATCGTGTTCGTGGGGGCCGCGATGGTGCAGCTCGCGACCTCCGGGACGTATCTGCGGTATGTGAAGCCCGGTATGCGGTGGATGCTGTTCGCGGCCGGGCTGATCCTGATCGCGCTGGCGGTGACCGACGTCCTCGTGCGGACCCGCGCGGCGCACGACCACGCTCTGCCGCGGGCCGCGTGGTTGTTGCTGGTCCCGGTGTTCGCGTTGCTCGTCGTCGATCCGCCCGCGCTCGGCGCGGACGCGGCGCAACGGCAGTCACCGGTCGCCGCGAAACCGGTCGCCCCGCAGGGAAACGCGTACTGGGACGGGTCGGCAGGCCCCAAGCCGATCGCGGTGCGCGACTACGCCGTCTGGGCGGTGTGGGAGAAGGAGACGATGAAGGGCAAGTCGTTCCAGCTGACCGGCTTCGTCACCCCGGCGAGGAGCGGCGTCTGGTACGTAACGCGCATCGGCCTGACCTGCTGCGTCGCGGACGGTACGGCGTTCATGGTCGAAGCCCGCGGCCAGGCCGCGCCCGCGAAGAACCAATGGGTGACCGTGACCGGCGAGTGGGCGGAGCCGACGCGGCGGGTCGACGGCGACGTCGCCGCGCTCACCATCACGACGGTCAAGCCGGTGACCGCCCCAGCCAACCCCTACGAGTAGTTCACCCAGCCCGCGACGGCGGGCACACCGGTCGGCCGATGTACGGCGACGAAGCCGAACGGCCGCTCGAGGTTCACGTACAGCGCCTTCGCGCCGAACGCCGCGGAGCCCGCGACCATCGGCATCGCGGTGACCGCGGCCGCCTCGAAGCCGGTGGCCGAGAACCGTGCGAGCACGGCCTGTTTCGCCTGGCCGATCGCCAACGGTTGCGGACTCAGCCCCGGGAAATGTCCTGTCCGCGTGTCGGATGCCGCGCCCAACCCGAACACCGAGGCATGCTCCAGCAGGTCGTGCTCCGCCTCGATCTCGAAGTACGGCATCGACAGCGCGACGACCGGCTGCATCGACTCGATCACCTCGACACCAGGCGCCGACCGCTCGGCCGCCAGCACCTCGGTACCACTCAGCCCGTCGCCGTCGAGTTCCAGCGCCGTGCCGAGCACCGCCGCCCGCCCGCCGTCACCGATGACCAGCCGTACGTCGAACTCCCCGATCCCGCGCACCGTCACCACGGTCAACGGACCCGTCGCGGTGTCGTACACCTGAAGGCTGTCGAGGTCCGGATCCGCCCGGCTCAGCCAGCGCCGATCGCTGCGCGGGTACTCCTCGAACGGCAGCACCCACTCCGTCTTCAGCACCAGCGCCGACGCGAGCACCAGCAACACGTCGGATGTGAGCTGGACCGGCATCCGGCGCAGCAACCCGTCCGTCCGCTCGACCACCCAGGCGTCCAGGGCGGCGCGGTCGGTCAGCGTCCCGCGGACCTCCGGCGGCAGGAACCGGTCCACGCCCGGCTGCAGCTCGATCTCCGGACGCGTCCACAGTCCCAACGCCATCCGCAGATCGGGCGCCTCCAGCAGACCGCCGTACCGGCCGCCGGCGGCGTCGGCCAGCTCGGTGTGGGCCGGTTCGTCCGCAACCTCGGCCAGCATCGCGAGCAGCGGCTGGACGCCGAGACCGGAGATCACGGTGCTGTCCTCGCCGGGCAGTTCGGCGATCCATCGTGCGGTCAGGCGACCGACTTGAGATGCGTCCACTCACACATCCTGGCGCACCAGCGTTTCATCTCCATGAAGCGCACAGTCGAGCCCAAGGTCCTGTACTTCGGTACGCCGGTCGTCCTGATCAGCTCCGCCAACCCCGACGGCACCACGAATCTCGCCCCGATGTCGTCGGCCTGGTGGCTCGGCTACACCGCGATGCTCGGGATGGGGACGAGCGCACAGACCGTGAAGAACCTGACCGAGCGGCCGGAGCTGGTGCTGAACCTGGTCGACCCCGCGATGGTCGCGGCGCTCGACCGGATCGCGCTGCTGACCGGGTCCGCGGAGATGTCCGACGCGAAGCGGGCCCGCGGGTACCGGCACGAGCCCGACAAGTTCGCGGCCGGCGGGCTGACCCGTGAGCCGAGCGAGCTGTCCGGCCTCGACTCGGTCCTGGAGAGCCCAATCAACCTGGAGGGCAGGATCGAGTCGATCACCGGGATCGGCGGGCCGGACTCGCGCCTGTGCGCGCTGGAGATGAAGGTCGAGCGGGTCCGGGTGCGCGAGGATCTGCTGATGAGCAACGAGCGCTACATCGACCCGCTGCGCTGGGATCCGCTGATCATGAAGTTCACCGAGTACTTCGCGGGCGGCGCACCGGCGTACCCGTCGTCACTTGCTCGGGGCTGGCAGATGCCGCCGATGGCCGTCGGTACGAACAGCTGACCGCGGCGCGGGCCGTCGGACGATCGTGCACGCCATGCCCCCGATGACGAGCACCGCGGCGATCGCCTGCTGCGGACCGACGGCCTCGCCCCGCAGCACCCACGCCGCGGACATGCCGACGACGGGCACCAGCAGCGAGAACGGCGCGACCGTGCTGGCGGCGTACTGCCGGAGCAGGTAACCCCAGACACCGAAGCCGAACAGGGTGGCCCCGAAGGCGAGGTAGGCGATCGCGCCGATGCCGGTCAGGTCGATCGTGCGGAGTGCCTCGACGTCGGCGCGCGGGCCTTCGGTGAGCAGCGAGAGGATCAGCAGCGGTACGACGGCAACCGCGCTGATCCACACCATGAAGCGCAGCATGTCCGGCGGCTTGGCGTAGCGGGTGATCGTGTTGGAGATGCTCCAGGACGCGCCGGCGACGATCACCAGGACGAGCGCGCCGAGCGGGGCGGACAGCTTGCGGTCGAGGACGATCAGGACGATCCCGGCGCAGGCGATCGCGATGCCGACGAGGTGTGCGGGCCGCGGGCGTTCCCGCAGGACGGTGATCGCGATCAGGACCGTGAAGATCACCTGACTCTGCAGCACGAGCGACGCCAGGCCCGCCGGTACGCCGTGGTCCATCGCGATGAACAGCAGACCGAACTTCGCCACGCCCAGCGCGAGTCCGACGCCCACGACGTACCGCCAGGGGACCCGTGGTCCGCCGAGCACGAAGATCGCCGGGACGGCGACGAAGAAGAACCGCAGCGCGGACAGCAGCAGCGGCGGAACGCCTTCCAGACCGACCTCGATCACCACGAAATTGATGCCCCAGACAACGACGGCGGCCAGGGCGAGGAGCAGGTCACGAGGCTTCATGCCGTCCAGTCTCGGCCGGAGTACACTTAAGGACCAGCACCGATTACTACCGCTATCAATGTAGGAGAGCTACATGATCGATCTCGGGCGGCTCCGCGCACTACACGCCGTGGCGCAGTACGGATCGGTCAACCGGGCGGCCGAGGTGCTCGGCTACACGCCGTCGGCGGTGTCGCAGCAGCTGACGAAACTGGAGCGGGAGACCAGGACGACGCTGGTCGAGCGTCAGGGCCGCGGGATCGTGCTGACCGACGCGGCCCGCCAGTTGGCTTCGACGGCCGCGCGGATCCTCGAGCTGGTCGAGGACGCCGAGCTGACCCTGGAAGAGCAACGCGGTCAGGCGATCGGGACGCTCGGCATCGCCGCGTTCCCGACCGCGGCCCGCGGATTGCTGCCGCCCGCTCTCGCCCGGCTGGTCGACGATCACCCGCAACTGGACGTCCGGGTGCTCGAGACCGATCCGTTCGAGGCCGTGGCGGCGGTGAACCGCGGCGAGATCGACATCGCGATCGTCCACGACTGGCACAACACCCCGCTCGCCCTGCCGGATGGGCTGTCCCGGGTGAAGCTCGGCACGGACCCCGCCGACGTCCTGGTGCCGGCGACGCATCGCCTGGCAGGCAAGGAGTTCGTCCGCGCGGAGGATCTCGTCGGCGAGCGCTGGATCTGCCAGCCCGTCGGGTCGATCTGCTACGAGTGGCTGATCCGGACGATGCGCCGCGCGGGCGTGGAGCCGGAGGTCGCGTACTCGGTCGCGGAGTACCAGACCCAGTTGGCGATGCTCGACCGCGGCCTCGGTATCGGCCTGCTCCCCCGCCTCGGCCGCGGACCGGTCCCCGACGGCGTGGTCGTCGTACCACTGCAGCCTGCCCCGAGCCGTCGCCTGTACGCCGTGTGGCGCACCACGACCTCGCGCCGCCCGGCGATCACCGTCACGCTCGCGACGCTGAAGGCCGCCTGGCCCGACCGCGACACCGCCTGATCGGTTGTGATCACTTTGCGCGACCGGTTGACAGCGTTCCGCGTCGACCGCTACGTTCTCGTGAACTATTAGGAAACCTTCCTAATCATCCTCCCCGACGCCCCCTCGGAGGACGTTCATGATCCACTCACTCCTGGCCGGCGCGCTGCTGGCTGCTTCGGCCCTGCTACCTGTCTCCACGCCGGCCGCCGACACCCCGGTTGGCCGCAACGGCCAGCTGCACGTCTGCGGCACCAAGCTCTGCAACGAGCGCAACGAACCCGTCCAGCTGCGCGGAATGAGCACGCACGGCCTGCAGTGGTACGCCAACTGCCTGAAGACCTCCTCGCTGGATGCCCTAGCGAACGACTGGAACGCCGACATCCTGCGCATCTCGATGTACGTGCAGGAAGGCGGCTACGAGACCGACCCGGCGAAGTACACCAATCTGGTGAACACGCTCATCGAGGAGGCGACCAAGCGCGGCTTGTACGCGCTGATCGACTGGCACCAACTCGACCCCGGCGACCCGAACGAGAACCTCGACCTGGCGAAGCGGTTCTTCACCGAGATCGCCGAGCGGCACAAGGACAAGGTCAACATCATCTACGACATCGCCAACGAGCCGAACGGCGTCAGCTGGGCCGGCATCAAGTCGTACGCCGAGCAGATGGTGCCGGTGATCCGCGCCAAGGACCCCGACGGCGTGATCTTCGTCGGCACCCACGGCTGGGCCTCGCTCGGGGTCTCGGACGGCGCCAGCGAGGCCGATGTCATCAACAACCCGGTGAACGCGTCGAACCTGATGTACACGTTCCACTTCTACGCCGCCTCGCACCAGCAGGAGTACTTCGACGCCCTGGCGCGCGCCGCGGACCGGATCCCGTTGTTCGTCACGGAGTTCGGCACCCAGACCTACACCGGTGACGGCAGCAACGACTTCACCTGGTCGCAGAAGTACCTGGACTTCCTGGAGAGCAAGCAGATCGGCTGGACGAACTGGAATTTCTCCGACGACTTCCGCTCCGGCGCGGTCTTCAAGGAAGGCACGTGCGACGGCGACGACTTCACCGGGACGGCGATGCTCAAGCCGGCCGGCGTCTGGATCCGCGACCACATCCGCAACCGCCCGTCGGCCACGGCGACGATCGATGTCAGCACCTCCGCGCAGCTCACCGCCGCGCTGACCAACGCCAAGCCCGGCGACACCATCAAGCTCGCCGACGGCACCTACACCGGCAACTTCAAGACCACGGTCGACGGCACGTCCGCGGCGCCGATCACGCTGACCGGCTCCGCGAACGCCGTACTGAAGGCCGGCGGCGGCTACGGCCTGCACCTGAACGGCGCGTCGTACTGGACCGTGCGCGGCTTCACCGTGACCGGCGGCCAGAAAGGCATCATGATCGACAGCGCCACCCACGTGACGATCGACGGCGTCACCGTGCACGGGCTGGACATGGAGGGCGTGCACTTCCGCAACAGCAGCACGTACGGCGTGATCAAGAACTCGCGCATCTACGACACCGGCAACGACGGTCGCGGGATGGGCGAGGGGGTGTACGTCGGCAGCGCGGGCGGCACCTCCGACAAGTCCGACCACGTGCAGATCCTCGGCAACACAATCGGCCCGGACGTCGGCGGCGAGGCGGTCGACCTGAAGGAGGGGACGACCGGCGGGCTGGTGTCCGGCAACAGCTTCGACGGCCGCGGCCTCACCGGCGCGAACTACGACGACAGCTGGATCGATGTCAAGGGCAACAACTACGTCATCGAGAACAACACCGGCAAGAACACCACGAACAACGGCTACGAGACGCACACCCAGCAGTCCGGGTGGGGCTGCGGGACGGTGTTCCGCGGCAACACCTCCGACCTGACCGGCGCGACCGGCAGCGGCCGGTACGCGTTCAACATCACCAACTTCAACGCGAGCAGCTGCAAGGTCACCGTCGACCGCAGCAACACGATGACCGGCGGAAGGGCCCTGACCAACCCAGGCATCCCGGTCACCTGACAAAGCTCCCCGGCCGCCCTGCCCGGCGGCC
>NZ_JBSGFZ010000033.1:0-84907 GCF_053603655.1 Kribbella sp. NPDC004138 | reverse complement strand
CTCCCGGCCCCATACCACCCACAAAATCCACCCCACCCAGGCGGAACAATCCCCCACAGCCATCACCAGACTTGACTCGACCCACAGCCAGCTAGGTCCTGGGGAGAGCCCGCAGGCTGAGGGGTCCTGCGAGAACGGGTCCCGGACCGCGGATGGTCCGGGACCCGTTGCGTTTTCAGCCGAGTTGCTCGACCAGCCAGCGGTCGAACTCGGCCGCGGCCTTGATCCAGCTCACCATCGTCGAGACGAAGTTGCCGAAGACCAGGCCGTCGCAGATGAACATCTGGCTCTCGCCGACGATCCGGACCGTGCCGTCGTCGCTCGTGTGGGTGTGGACCTTGGGCCACAACGTGATCCGGTTCCAGTCGTCGACGGTCTCCAGCAGCCGCGGCTTGTCGTCGAGACCGTAGGGCCGGTCGTAGAAGGTCCGCACCGCCAGGGTGGGCAGGTTGCCCTCACCGCCGAACATGAAGTACATCCGGAAGTTCTCCCACGGCGCCGCGAGATCGCCTTCCTCGTCGACGAGGTGCTTGATCTCCATCTCGTCCAGGAGCTGCTTGATCAGCTCCTGATCGGGGACCACCTGGCTGGAGTCCGGCAGGTCGAAGGGACTCACTGACGGGTCGGTCGGCACCAGCACAGGCTACGGTCGCCGGGGTCTACTCGTGCTTCAGGCGGACGGTGAAGATCGGCAGCAGGACGTGGACGAGCGGGCCGATCGAGAGGGCGTAGACGACGGTGCCGACGCCGATCGAGCCGCCGAGCAGGAAGCCGGTCGCGAGGACGGTCAGCTCGAGCGTGGTCCGGACCAGGCGAACGCTCAGACCGGTACGGCGTACCAGGCCGGTCATCAGGCCGTCGCGCGGGCCCGGGCCGAACTGGGCGCCGATGTAGAGCGCGCCGGCCAGGGCGTTGAGGACGACGCCGGACAGCATGAACACGATCCGCAGCCAGAGCGCGTCCGGGCGGTCGACCGTGGCCAGGGTCAGGTCGGTCACCAGGCCGATCACGATCGCGTTGCTGATCGTACCGAGGCCGGGCCACTGCCGCAGCGGGATCCACGCGAGCAGGACGACGAAGCTGATCGCGATCACCACGGTCCCGAAGCTGAGCGCGACGTGCTTGGTGATGCCGGAGTGGAACACGTCCCACGGGTCCAGTCCGAGGTTGCCCTGGATCATCAGGCCCATCGAGGCGCCGTACAGGGCCAGGCCGACGTACAGCTGCACGAGGCGACGCGGGAGGTGGCCTGCCTTCAGCTGCTGGATCGGGTTGATGGGCGCGAGCTGGCGCGGCGGGGCATCGGAGGTGGCGGTCACGATGTCCAGTGTCCGGAGTAAGTGGCCTGGTGTTCGATAGCCAATTGCGCGATAGTGGACTGCATGCAAGCGCGTTATCTTCCCGCCAGCACGTTGACCGGCCTGCTCGGCGAGTGGGCCGACGGGACCGGTCCGGCGTACCGGGTCCTGTCCGAGCGGCTGCGGCTGCTGATCGCCGACGGGCGGATCATGCCCGGGTCGCGGCTGCCGAGCGAGCGTGAGCTGACCGAGTCGCTGGGCGTGAGCCGGACGACGGTCGCGTCTGCTTATCGGGAGCTCCGGGACAGCGGCTACCTGACCAGCCGGCGCGGTTCGGGCAGCGTGACCGCGCTGCCGTCGAAGGTCGAGCCCGAGCTCGGGCGGCACCATGCGCCGGGGATCGACACCGACGGGCTGGTCGACTTCACCTGCGCGGCACCGGCCGCCGTGCCGGGGATCAGTACGGCGGTGGAGTCCGCGGCTCGTGAGTTGCCGCTCCACCTGGCCACACCCGGATACCACCCGCAGGGCCTGCCGGTACTGCGGGCCGAGATCGCGGCGGCGTACTGCGAACGCGGGCTGCCGACGACCGCGGACCAGATCGTCGTCACCGCCGGCGCGCTCGCCGCGACGTCGATCGCGGTGCGGGCGATCACCCAGATCGGCGACCGGGTCCTCACCGAGAGCCCGACGCACCCGAACTCGGTGGACGCGATCCGGCGCAGCGGCTGCCGCGTGGTCGCCGTACCGATGTCGCCGGGCGGCTGGGACCTGCCCTTGCTGGAGGCAACCATTCGGCAGACCGCGCCACGGGCGGCGTGGATGGTCGTCGACTTCCAGAATCCGACCGGTTTCCTGATGCCGGCCGCGGACCGGCAGCGGCTGGCGCGCGCGTTCGCCCGGTCGCGGACGACGGCGATCGTGGACGAGACGTTGTTCGAGCTGTCGCTGGACGGGCAGGAGATGCCGCCGCCGTTCGCGTCGTACGACCCGGACGGCGTGATCACGGTCGGCTCGGTGAGCAAGTCGTTCTGGGGCGGGCTGCGGATCGGGTGGATGCGGGTGCCAGAGGCGCTGGTCGCGCGGGTGCTGGACGCCCGCGCGTCGATGGACCTCGGCGCGCCGGTGCTGGAGCAGTTGGTCGTCGCCGACCTCCTGCGGCGCCGCTCGACGCTGTTGCCGGAGCGCCGGACCACCCTGGCGCGGCGGCGGGACGCGCTGGCCGCCGCGGTCTCCGCCGAACTGCCGTCCTGGAAGTTCCGCCTGCCCGGCGGCGGGCTGTCGCTGTGGTGCGAGCTGCCCGAGCCGGTCGGGTCGAGCCTGGTCGGCGTCGCCCAGCGCAACGGCGCCCTGCTGGTGGCCGGGTCCCGCTTCTCCCCCGACGGCGGCCTCGAATCCTTCATCCGCCTCCCGTTCACGCTGGACGAGGACGCCCTGCGCGAGGGCGTACGCCGGCTGGCCGCGTCGTACGACTCGCTGACCACCGCCCCGGCCCGCCGGACCGGGGTGATGATCGCCTGAGGCGGACGCCCATCACTCACCAACCTCCCGCCCGGGCGCCGCGGCACGCTCAGCTTCGGTGCCCGGACGCTCTCCGACACCGGTTGATGAGTGATGCAGGTCCGCCCCGGCACGTCATCGTGCCGTAAGGGGTGCGGGGAAGGTTCGCCTTACCGCAGGCGTTGGGAGACTATGAGAGTCACTCTGCGAGAGGCGTGAGAATGTCGTTCTTCACCCGCAACACCGCCATGGTCGAGCCGGAGGCCGCGCTGCCGGGCCGACCCACCCCGGGCTTCGCCGTACCGGACGAGAACATCGTCCTGCACACGCCGCAGACCGCCGCCGCGCCCGAGGGGTTCGAGGAGGTCTGGTTCGGCACCGGATGCTTCTGGGGCACCGAGGAGATCTTCTGGCAGCAGCCGGGCGTCTACACCACCGCCGTCGGGTACGCGGGCGGTTACACCCCGAACCCGACGTACGAAGAGGTCTGCACCGGCCGCACCGGCCAGACGGAGGCGGTCCGGGTCGTCTACGACCCCACCAAGACCACCTTCACCGACCTGCTGAAGGTGTTCTGGGAGACCCACGACCCGACACAGGGCATGCGCCAGGGCAACGACCTCGGTTCGCAGTACCGCTCGGCGATCTACTACACCACCGACGCCCAGCGCGCCGAGGCCGAGCGCACCCGCGACCTCTACGCCCCGGTCATCAAGCCCCTCGGCTACGGCGACATCACCACCGAGATCGCCCCCGCGCAGACCTTCTACTACGCGGAGGGCTACCACCAGCAGTACCTCCACAAGAACCCGAACGGCTACCGCTGCCACAGCAACACCGGCGCGGCGTTTCCTTCTGGGAGCTGAGAGCGTTCGAGGGCCTCACCAGGGCGGTGGGGTCCTCGGTTGTTAGCGGCGGCGGGCGAGGTGGGCGGTGATTTCGGCGGCGACTTCGACGGTGGCGGGGAGGATCTGGGCGGTTCGGCGGAAGACCTCGAGCCGGTCGGCGGGTGCGAGCATCACGTAGGCCGACACCGTCGAGAGATGTCCGATGAAGTCGTCGGCGCTCATCGTCAGGCGGCGTTCGATCGTCGCCTGGCGGACGTCGGTGAACCACTCGGACTGCTGGAGCTCCGTGCCGGGCCACTGCATCGGGCGATCCGCCGGTGTGCCGTCGGGTGACGGGACGCCGTCCTCCTCCAGGTACGGCGCACGGGCCGCGCGGGTGGCCTCCCTCAGCCCCGGGTCGGCCAGCTGGATCGGTACGCCGAACGAGGTGAACACGCCACCCGGTCGCACGAGCGCGGCCATGCGCTCCCACCGGCCTTCCGGGTTGGTCCAATGCAGCGCCGCGGCCGCATAGACCAGGTCGTACGACGAATCCAGCGGCAGGTCCTCGAAGGCGGCCTGCAGAGTGGTGACTTCGGCCGGCACGTGTTTGCGCAGCTCCGCGAGCATGGCCGCGTCCGGCTCGGTCGCTGTGACCGCTATCCCGCCCTGCGCGAACAGCCGTGTCGCCTTACCGGTCCCAGCGCCGATCTCGAGCGCAGTCCCGATCGACTCACCGGCGTACGCCGTGATCAGATCGAGGAGCTCGACCGGATATCCGGGCCGGAACCGCTCGTACGCCTCCGCCACCGACCCGAAACTCAACGCCCGAGCAACCATGCGGGCATCCTGACACCTTCCACACCCGCGGCGCTCATCATTTTCCCGGGAAGAGGCCCCACCATAAGGTTGGCCGATGCGCATCTTCCGGCGGTCGGTGGACCCCACCGAGGACGTACTCCGACGTCTGTCCAGACAGCTGCGGTGGTTCCGGCCGTCGGTCGACGATGCTCCGACGCCGAACCAGCAGCTCGAGCATCTTGCCCGGCATCGGCTGTGTCCAGCGATCGAGCAGGGCGACCCTGCTCCCGTGATGACCGCCCTCGCCATCACCGAAGAGGCGCTGGCGAGAACCGATCTCGATGACGCGCTCCGCGACGCGCTGACGCTGGGGCTGGTCGAGGTGTTGAGCGACTGGTGCTCCTGGCCGGAAACGCCGCCGGAGGTGGTTGCGACGATCGAGGCGGGGATGGGCCCGCTGACCCGAGCGCGCTGGAACTCCGTCCGGGAGCAGGGCGCCGCCGTTGCCGCCTGGATCCGTGGCGGAGGTGCACCCGAGCGAACCGAGGGGACGGTGGCGGAGTACCGGGGGATCGAGAACGCCGAGCTCCGGTTCCTGGTCCGGTCAGGCCGGCAGTACGTCGACGAGACGATGACCGTGGGCACCGCCGACCGTGTGCGGTTCGAGATGGCCACAGGTCAGGGCGTGTAGCCGTCGTACTCCGTTCAGCCTGGAGACTTGCCGGCGTCCAGTTGCTGGGCGAGGTACTGCTGGACGCCGATGCGTTCGATGGCGTCGAGTTGGGATTCGAACCAGTCGACGTGGCGTTCCTCGTCGCGGACCATTTCCTCGAAGACGGCGGCGGTGCCGTGGTCGTCGAGGTCGTGGCATTCCTTGGCGGACGCGTTGAACTGGGCCACCGCGGCCAGCTCGCCCTCGAGGCCGAGGCGGAGCATCTCCTGGGCGTCCTCGCCGACCGTGACCGCGCCGAGCTTCTGCAGGTTCGGGTGACCGTCGAACAGCAGGATGCGGTTGATCAGCTCGTCGGCGTCCTTCATCTCGTCGATCGAGAGGTCGTAGAAGGTCTTGCCGAGCCGGCCGAAGCCCCAGTTGTCGAGCATCCTGGCTTCCAGGAAGTACCCGTTGATGACGGTCAGCTCAAGGGTCAGCGCCGCGTTGAGAAGCTCGACGACGCGTGGGTTAACCGGTTGCACCTGCCACCTCCGTGAACGGAGTTGCCGAGACCGACCTCCCATGCTGGCACAACAGGCGCTTCACAGAGAAGACGCAGCCGCCACAGTTCCGCCCCGCCCCGGTCGCCCCGCACACCTGCGCGAGCGTCCGGGCCCCGGCGTCGATGCTCTCGACGACGTCCCGGTCGCTGACGACCTCGCAGTGGCAGACGATCACAGAGGTGAGGCTACCCTAACCGCTCAATTCGAACACATCGTGTCCACGAATGAGACACCATGGGCCGGTGTCGATGAGTGCGAGTCATGAGTTGGTTCCTGGGGCACGGACCGCGCGGGCGGGGCGGGTGGTGTTGCTCAACGGGACGTCGAGTTCGGGGAAGTCGAGTATCGCGAAGGAGTTGCTCGCGACGCTGGACGGCGCCTGGTACCACCTGGCGATCGACCAGTTCCATCGGATCCGGTCCCGCGGGGACTGGACCGAGGCGGAGTTCCTGCCGGTCTTCCAGCGGACCGTGCTGGGCTTTCACCGGGCGGTCGCGGGAATGGCGGCGGCCGGGAACGACGTGATCGTGGACCACATCCTCGGCGAGCGCTGGCGGTTCGAGGACTGCCTCACGGTGTTCGACGGGTTGCCGGTGCTGTTCGTCGGCGTCCGCTGCTCGTTGCCGGAGCTCGAACGGCGGGAACGCGAGCGCGGGAACCGGACGATCGGCCGCGCCGCTCTCCAGTTCCCGCTCGTCCACGCGCACGGCGGGTACGACGTGGAGGTCGACTCCGAGCGGCACACGCCGGCCGAATGCGCCGTACGGATCCTCGAGCGCCTGGACCAGGCTCCGCCGACCGCCTTCGAGGAGCTCCGACGGGTGCCCCGGTAGCCCCGGGGCACCCCATGGGTCAGCCGGCGCGATAGAGGGAGCCGCCGCCGGAGATCGCGATGGCTGTCCGCTTGCCGCCGACATTGAGGTTGACGATGAAGGTCGTGCCCGACTGGCGAACCGAGTAGGTGACCGTGCCGCTGGCGCGGACCGGGACCACGAAGGACAGGATCGAGGCCGTCCTGCCCGAGCGGGCCAGCAGCAGCGTCGGGGCGGACTTGCGGACGAAGCTGCTCGGGTACTGCCAGCCCTGGATCGGGTTGGTCTGAGCCTGCTTGACCAGGATCGCCCCTGGCGGCAGCGCCTGCTTGAACGGGACCTGGAACAGGATCGTCTTCGTGGCGTCCCGGGGCGCCATGGCGACCGCGGTCGTCCGCGAGTACACGCTTGCCCGCTGATCCGACGGCAGGTGCCACAACGTCTGGAACGCCTGCGCGGTCCGCGCCGACGCGCTGTCCCAGGTGACCAGCAGATCCGGGTCCTTCAGCACCAGTACCCGCCGTACCCGGCTGATCCCGCTGCCGGGAGCGTCGGTGAGCACATACGACTCCGACGTGGTCTTCACCGAGTACGCCGCCAGCCTGGTGGTCGGATTCAGCGCCGCCGAGGTCGGAGTCGTCAGCACGCTGTGCGCAGCCGGACTGACCGCCCACGTCCGGTACGCGCCGGCGTTGTACGCGGCGTACCCGCCGTCGACCACGATGTCGCGGCCGCGCGCCGTGTACGTGATGCTGGTGTGGTCCAGGTGCCCGTGGAACGCCCGCGGCGGGCCGTACCTGATGCTGTACGCCGACTCGCCGGTGAACCCGCGCGCCGGATCGGTACCCCACCCGGTGCGCCCGAAGACGTACCCGGCCGAGTAGACCCCCACCCGCCACGGCGGCGCGGAACCCTTCGTGCCCAGCGAACCGGCGTACTCCATCGGCGTACCGCTCCACGGGTACGTCGCTTGCAGCTCGGTGTCGCCGATCTGGGGCAGCCGGCCGACCGAGTTCGTCGCCAGCGTCAACCACTTGGCCAGCAGTGCGCGCCGGGTCGTGATCGTCGTCCCCGGACTCACCCCGCCGTTCTGCAACACCGCGACCGCCCTGCCCCACAAGGAGTAGTTGAACGAGGCGTAGCCGGTCGACTGCTCGTTGGTCGAGCCCTGTGCGTCGATCGAGGTGGTGATGCCCGCGGCGAGACGTTTGACGGCGAGGTTCTTGTAGTCGCCGCGATTGAGGGTGACGCCAACGCCGAAGAGCGCGATGCTCTCGTCCGTGCCGTGGTTCCACGCGCCGCTCCAGTAGTTGGTGAGGAACCGTGCGTGACTGAGCAGCGCCGCGTCCACCCACGCGTACCGAGCCGGGACTGTGGTGACTTTCAGCCCGGACAAGATCGCCTGCCGCAGGCAGATCAGGACGTTCGTGCGGTGCATGGTGGACTCCCACGCGCCGACGTTCGCCTTCCACGAGTACGGATTGTCGCGGTACCAGTCGTAGGCGATCGTGTTCACCCGGGACAGCGCGGTCAGGTTGCCCTGGCCTGCCGCGACGATTCCTTGGCCGAGCCAACGAAGCGAGTGGAACCACATGTACCAGCTGGCGTTCTTGTACGGGTTCAACGCCCAGTTGATGTTCCCGCCGCCGTTACCGACCTTGTACGCCGCGTAGGGCCCCCAGGTGAACTTGTCGGCGTACAGATTCGCCAACGGGTTCTGTGTCTGCAGACCGCTGAACCCGGGGCACGCGTAGAACGGTGCCGCCAGGCTCTGGACCGCCGCGGTGCCGATGTCCGTGGCCGGTGCCGCCGTCGCTGGTACGACGTTGCTCGCGCCCGGCACGAACTCGGCCCCGCCCGGCTCCTCCGGCCCTGGGACGATCTGGATGCCGGGGGTCTCCCCCGGTGTACGAGTTTCTCCTGACGCCGTTCCCGCCCCCAGCACGAGAACAGCGATCCCCACGGCCGCAACGGCCGTTCCCCTGAATCGCATGAAGTTGTACCTCTCCCCCACCGCCCCCGGACGCCGGCGACGGTCACTGACCGAACCGGCGCGCACACAGCGCGCCCGACCTCGGGCAGCCCGCGGAGTCCGCGGGGGCGGTCAGCTCACCGAGGTTTGATCTCCCCTACCTGCCTTGATGCGCCCGGACCGCCGAAGGTTGCGAACACGACAGAGCGCCAGGACCCCCGGAGGAGTCCTGGCGCTCAGGTGTTCGTTGGTTCAGCCCATGGTCTTCTGGCCGTCGATCGCTTCCCTGACGATGTCGGCGTGACCGGCGTGCTGGGCGGTCTCGGCCGCGATGTGCAGGAAGACGCGGCGGACGCTCCAGAAGACGCCCGGCGGCTGCCAGGGAGCGGCGGGGAGTTCGTAGCTGGTCTCCAGGTCGAGCGTGCGGACGAGCTCGTCGGTGGCGGCCGCGACCTTCTCGTACTCCGCGAGCACCCCGGCCAGCGTCTCGCTCTCGGTCAGGCGGAACTGGTCCTGCCAGGTCGCCATCATCTCCGGCGTGTACTCCGTCGGCGTGCTCTCCCCCTTGCCCTGCGCGAACTCGGCCCAGTGCTGCTCGGTCGCGCTCACGTGCTTGATCAGCCCACCGACCGTCAGCTCGCTGACGGTGCTCCGCGTCCGCGCCTGCTCGTCGGTCAGCCCCTGCGCGGTGTGCCGCAGGAAGTACCGGTGCTTCCCGAGAAACTCCAGGATGTCCGCCCGCTCGTTTGTCGTCATGCCAAGAACTCTAGATCCCATAGCGGTCAGCTTCTGGCCTCTACAGAAACCGTGGTGGGTTCGTGGTCGGTGCGTGGTTCGGACGTGGTTGCTCGAGTTACCGCTTCTCGTGACGGGTGCTTGGGGGCTAGCGTTTCGCGGGGGCGGCGACAGGGCCGGTCCCTTTGTGAGCAAGGGGGTTCACCGTGGGAACGATCACGACCAGCGACGGTACGGAGATCTTCTACAAGGACTGGGGAACGGGGCAGCCGATCGTCTTCAGTCACGGGTGGCCGTTGTCGGCCGACGACTGGGACAACCAGCTGCTGTTCTTCCTGTCGAAGGGGTACCGCGTGGTCGCGCACGACCGTCGTGGGCACGGCCGGTCGACGCAGACCGGTGACGGACACGACATGGACCACTACGCCGACGACCTGAAGGCGGTCGTCGACCACCTCGACTTGCGCGACTGCATCCACGTCGGCCATTCGACCGGCGGCGGCGAGGTCACGCACTACCTGGCCCGGCACGGCGAGGACCGGGCCGCCAAGGCCGCGCTGCTGTGCGCGGTCCCGCCGTTGATGGTGCAGACCGACGCGAACCCGGAGGGCCTGCCGAAGGCGGTCTTCGACGACCTCCAGGCACAGCTCGCGGCCAACCGCTCGGCCTTCTACCGCGCACTCCCGGAGGGGCCGTTCTACGGCTTCAACCGGCCGGGCGCCGTGCCGAACGAAGCGGTCATCGCGAACTGGTGGCGCCAGGGCATGATGGGCGGCGCCAAGGCGCACTACGACGGCATCGTCGCGTTCTCCCAGACCGACTTCACCGAGGATCTGAAGAAGATCACCCTCCCGGTGCTGGTGGTGCACAGCGAGGACGACCAGATCGTCCCGTACGCCGACGCCGGCCCGAAGTCGGCCGCGCTGCTCAAGAACGGGGTCCTGAAGACCTACAAGGACCTCCCGCACGGTCTGCCGACCACGCACGCCGACGTGGTCAACGCCGACCTCCTCGAGTTCTTCCAGTCGTAGTCCACCCTCCTGGCTTCGTCACGCATCAGCGCGCCCTCCCGGCGACAGTCGCCTGACGAAAGGCATCACCGATGCACCTCCGCAGAACACGTTTTCTGGCGGTCCTCGGGGCCGTCCTCACTCTCCTGATCGCGGCCGTGACCCCGGCCGCGGCGTCGGACTCGGGCGGCCCGAGACCGACCGTCGTGCTCGTCCACGGCGCCTGGGCCGACGGGTCCAGTTGGTCGAAGGTCACCAGCCGGCTGCTCGACGACGGCTACACCGTCCGCGTCCCACCGAACCCGTTGCGCAACCTGACCACCGACGCCGCGACGATCCGCGACTTCCTCTCCACCCTGTCCGGCCCGATCGTCCTGGTCGGGCACTCGTACGGCGGTGCGGTCATCACGAACGCCGCCACCGGCAACCCGAACGTCAAGGCCCTCGTCTACGTGGACGCGTTCGCACCCGCCGAGGGCGAGGTCGTGTTCCCGCTGGCCGGTGCCGATTCGGCCCTCGCCGTCCCGCCGGAAGACGTTTTCGACTTCGTCCCCTACCCCGGCGCACCGGCCGGTGACGTCGACCTGTACCTCAAGCACGACACGTTCCTGACCTCGTTCGCGTCCGGTGTACCGCGCCGGCAGGCCGAGAACCTCTACCCGTCCCAGCGCCCGCTCGCGCTCAGCGCCGGCTTCACCCCGTCCGGACCGCCCGCGTGGGCCGCCATCCCGTCCTGGTACGTGCTCGGCACCAAGGACCTGATCATCACCCCGGACGCCCAGAACTTCATGGCCACCCGGGCGCACTCCACCATCACCCGCATCCCGACCGGCCACCTCGGCCTGATCACCGACCCCGACGCGATCACCAAGGTCATCAAGACCGCGGTCCGCGCCACCCGCTGACCGTCGATGACGGCTTGCGCACGAGACTGCGCAGGCCGTCATCACCCGGCGCGAGGTGTTGTGCGGCCCGCCCCCAGATGTTAGGTCGGAAACGACCAGACGGGCCGGGAAACGGTCCCGGACCGATGGTCGGTCCTGGGAGGGGATCATGGGCAGACCACGCCTCATCATCGCTTCCGTCGCTGCCTTCGCAGCCGCCCTGTGTGGAGCCGCCGTCGCTGCCTACGCGGCACCGGCCACCGAGGTGACGGTCGGCAGTCCGCCGACCCCGTTCTCGCAGAACAAGCAGAACGAGCCCGCGGTAGCGATCGACGCGCACGATCCGGCGGTGCTGGCCGCGGGGGTGAATGACGAGATCGACATGGAATCGTGCGCGGCGGGTGACCCGAGCACCTGTCCGTTCACCGACGGCGTCGGCGTCTCCGGCGTCTACTTCTCGTTCGACAGCGGCCAGAACTGGACCCAGCCGACGTACACCGGCTGGACCGCCAGGCACTGCCTCGGTCCGGCGGTCTGCGTTCCGCACCTCGGCCCGATCGGTACGCTGCCGCACTACTACGAGGCCGGGCTGGTCTCCGACGGCGACCCGGCCGTCGCGTTCGGACCGCGTCCGGGCCCGAACGGCACGTTCTCCTGGGCCAACGGCTCGCGGTTGTACTACGCCAACCTGACGTCGAACTTCTCCGCCAACCGACGGCTGGAGACGTTCCGCGGTGTCGAGGCGATCGCGGTGTCGACCACCGACGACGTCCGCGCGGCGGCGGCCGGCAATGCCTCGGCCTGGACCTCGCCGGTGATCATCTCCAGGCAGTCCTCGACGACCTTCTCCGACAAGGAGCAGATCTACGCCGACAACGCGGCGAGCAGCCGGTTCTTCGGTCATGTGTATACCTGCTGGTCCAGCTTCCGCAGCAACAGCCACGGGAACGCCCTGCCGATTCCGCTGACCGTGGCACGGTCGGCCGACGGCGGCCGTACCTGGATCACGAAGCAGGTCGGGCCGGCCTCGAGCAACGGCGTCAACCAGCAGGCCGACGGCTGCGTCGTCCGTACCGACAGCACCGGGAACGTCTACGTCTTCGGCGTCGGCGCCCGCAGCGGCACGAACTTCCAGCTGATGTACAAGTCGACCGACGGCGGCGCGCACTGGTCCGGGCCGACGCTGGTCGCGCCCGTGGTCAAGCCCGGCGTCTTCGACCCGGTCGAGGGTCGCCCCGTGATGGACGGCATCGCCGGCGCCCGCGTCGACCTGGCCGGCGGACCGAACGTCGACATCGCGAACGGCCGTCCGACCGGCGCCGGCGCGACCGACGAGCTCTTCATGACCTGGTCCGACGGACGGGCAGGCCTGAACAACGAGCAGCTGATGCTGACCTGGTCGGCAAGGGGCGGCACGTCCTGGGTCACCCCGGCGCCGCTCGGCCTGACGGCCGGGGACCGCCCCGTCTACACCGCGCCCGCGGTGTCCCCGGACGGCAGCGACCTGTACATCGTGCACAACTCGTTCACGACGCCGTACCGCGCCAACACGACGGCTGCGCGCGGCCTGGTCGGCGAGGTCCGGCACGCGAACGTGTCCGGCGGCGTACCGTCCGGCTGGACCACGCTCGAACGCGTGCCGGGCGGTGATCCCCGGGGCAGCAGTGCGAACGCGCTGATCTCGGAGTTCCTCGGCGACTACGTGTACGCCGCCGCGACGAACGACCGCGCCGTCGCGGTCTGGAACGACGCCCACGAAGCAGGCGTCTGCGGGTCGATCAACGCCTACCGGGCCTCGCTCTACACGACGAGCCCGTTGCCGGCGCCGAACGTGCTGGCGACCTGCCCGGCGACCTTCGGCAACACCGACATCCTCGGAGGCAGTTACCCCGACCCGACACCGTAAGTCGAGCGGAGCGAGGGCGCCGTCCGCCGGGCGGCGCCCTGCTCGCCAAATCGTTTGCGTGCTCCGGCCGGCCCCGCCAGGCTGACCGGATGAACGACGCGCTGCAGATCCGGCCGTTGCGGGCCGGCGATCCGGAGATGATCTCCGCGGCGATGACCGCGATCGGTTGGAACAAGCCCTTGTCGCAGTACGAGAGGTACCTGGCCGAGCAGGCAGCCGGGACGCGCGACATCCTGGTCGCCACGGTCGACGACGGGTACGCCGGCTACGTCACGGTGCGCTGGGAGTCGCCGTACGAACCGTTCGGCGGCATCCCGGAGATCCAGGACTTCAACGTGCTGCCGGAGCTGCGGCGGCGCGGGATCGGGACCGCGCTGATGGACGCGGCCGAGGCGCTGGTCGCGGAACGGTCGGCGGTGGTCGGGATCGGGGTCGGGCTGTACCCGGACTACGGGCAGGCGCAGCGGATGTACGTCCGCCGCGGCTACCTCCCGGACGGCCGCGGGCTGATCTACGACGGCCGCCAGGTACCGCCGATGGAAATGATCAGGAACGACGATTCCGCCACCCTGATGTTCACCAAGCAACTGCGGTAGCGTCGATGGGGTGCGTGCGATCGAGTACTCCGTGACCGGTGAGCCCGACGTCCTGACCCTCGTGGACAGGCCGCTGACGGAGGTCGGACCCGGCGAGGTCCGGGTGCGGATCCACCGGTCGGGTGTCAACCCCACCGACTGGAAGTCGCGCCGCGGTAACGAGGCCGGTACGGCGGTGCACCCCGCGCAGGTTCCGAACCAGGACGGCGCCGGTGTCGTCGACGCCGTCGGCCAGGGGGTCGACGTGGCGCTCACCGGGCGCCGGGTCTGGCTCTGGGAGGCCGCGTACCAACGACCCGCGGGCGGGACGGCGCAGGAGTACGCCGTGGTCCCGGTGCGGCACGTGATGCCGCTGCCCGACGACGCGTCGTACGACCTGGGCGCTGCGCTCGGCGTACCGTTCCTGACCGCCCACCGCTGCTTGACTGTCACCGAGGACGGCCCCGACCGGCTCGGGCCGGGCAGGCTCGCCGGGCGGACCGTGCTGGTGGCCGGCGGCGCCGGGGCGGTCGGCAACGCGGCGATCCAGCTGGCCCGGTGGTCCGACGCGACGGTGATCACCACTGTGAGCGGTCCGGAGAAGGGCAATCTCGCCGGGCTCGCGGGCGCCGACCACGTCATCGACTACAAGCAGCAGGACGTGGTCGCCGAGGTCCGGGCGATCGCGCCCGGCGGCGTGAACACGATCGTCGAGGTGTCCCCAGCGGCGAACGCGGCCATCGACGCCGCGGTGATCGCCCCGCACGGCTCGGTCGCGGTGTACGCGACCGACGGCGGCCCGACGATGGAACTCCCGGTCCGCGCGTCGATGGTGCCCAACGCCCGCTGGCAGTTCGTCCTGCTCTACACAGCACCCGAGTCCTGGCGACCCCGCGGCCTCGCCGACGTCTCCACCGCCGTGGAAGCCGGCGCCGTCCGCATCGGCCCGGAAGCCGGCCTGCCGCTGCACCACTACCCCCTCGAGCGCGCCGCGGACGCCCACGCCGCAGTGGAGGACAGCATCGTCGGCAAGGTCCTGATCGACGTCGTCCCGGACTGACCCCGCAGGAAGGCGAGGCGGCCTAGGCTGCGGCGAGGAACGCCAGGCGTTGTTGCAGGGCCGCCGCGCAGCGGCAGGTCGGGTCGTCGGTGCAGAGCAGTGCGGCGGGGTCGTCCTCGACGAGTTGGCGGGTCGCGGCGAGCACCGCCTGCTTCGGGATCCGGCGGACCCGGGCCTGGCCGATCCGGACCTCCTTCGTCGCGGAGCGCAGGACCGGCTCGACGGCGTCGAATTCGCGGCTGTCGCCGGGGATGTTCGGGAGCTCGACCCACAGGCCGTCGGCGGATTTCGCGTACCTGTAGAAGCGGGAGCGGCCGAGGTGCTGCTCGGCGAGGTGGATCGTGGTGTTCGAGGTGTGGGAGACGCCGAGCAGCAGGACGTCGCCGTCGAGGGCCTCGATCGGGCCCAGCGGCCAGTCGGGGCGCTGGGCTTCGAGGAGCCGCTCGGCGGCCGGACCGGCGGCCTGGTAGGAAAACAGCGGATGTCCGGTGCGGAACGGCGAGCAGGTCTGGCGGAAAGTTTCCGGAATCGCTCCGAGCCAGCGGTCGATCGGGAGCTCCGGACGGAAACTGGTTGCCTGCGACAACCGTTGGTCGAAGTCCGACCAGCTGTCCGCGTTCCAGTAGGCGTTGTGCGGGCGGACCAGTCCGGGCGGTGCCGGGAGCCCGGTGAGGTCCCAGGTGCCGGCCGGCATCAGCACGGTCCCGCAGACCTCGGTCAGCGCCGCGCAGACCGCCTCCGCGCCGCCGTCGACGTACCCGAAGGAACTCAGCGACGAGTGCACGATCACCTCGGACGTCCGGTCGAGCCCGAGCTGCCGCAGCCCGTCGACGAGATCCGCTCCGGTCACTGCCTCCGTTGCGCGCATCCCGGCAATATCCCATCCGCGGCCCCCGGTCCGCCTCGCATTTTCCGGACTGTTGCGCGGACAGTCGGCGAGGGTGGACCGTCGGAGAAGGGGTGGTTGCCATGATGCTGGTGGTCGGCGGGACCGGAGAGCTGGGCGGGCAGGTCGTTCGGGAACTGGTCGAGCGTGGGGTGGACGTACGGTGCCTGGTGCGTTCCGGCGCCGGGATTCCCGGGGCGGAGGTGGTCGCGGGTGATCTGACCGATCCCGCGAGCCTGCGGAAAGCGTGTGCGGGGACGGAAACGGTGGTGGCGACGGCCACCGCGATCGGGCGGCTGCTGGCCGGTGTGCGCGGACCGTCGATCCGGGAGACCGACGAGCTCGGCATGCTGGCGCTCGTCGGCGCCGCCGAGAAGGCCGGCGTCCGGCGGTTCGTCTACGTCTCGTACGCCGGAGTGGACGCGGGACTCGGCGTACCGATCGAGCACGCCAAACTCGCCGTCGAGGACCGGCTGCGACGATCCGCCCTGCAGTACGTCGTCGTCCGGCCCGACGCGTTCCAGGAGATCCACCTCGGGCCGCTCGGGCGGTTCGATCTCGCCCACGGCAAGGTCGGCGTGATCGGCAACGGGAACGCCAAGCACCGCTGGGTGAGCACGGCGGACGTCGCGGCGCTGATCGCCGCGGTGGCGGTGGAGACCGATCCGCCGGAGCTGATCGAGTTCGGCGGACCGGAGGCGCTCAGCCGCACCGAAGCGATCGCGTTCGCGGAGAACCTCCTGCAGCGCAAGCTCAAGGTGCAGCGGCTGCCAGCGCCGGTCGCCCGGCCGGCGATCAAACTCCTCAGCCGAAGGAACGAGGCCGTCGCGTCGGTGCTCGGCATCGGCCTGCTGTTCTCCCTGCAGGACGTGCCGTGGACCGACGAGCCCTTACGCAGCAGGGGAATCGTCCCGCACCCGACGACCGACTTCCTCCGCGCGCAGGCAGCTCAGAGCTAGCGTCCGGTGCCAGGGATCGCGTTCCCGTCCGCCCGGGAAGTGGCCCCCGGAGATCCGGAGCTCGCCTTGCGGGACGCCGTTGAAGTGATGTGTTTCCGGAGGCGGGTCTTCTGCTCGGGGTCCAGCCAGCTCGCCTCCAGTGCGTCGAGGGAGATGCCGACCATGTCCTGCCACGAGTAGCCGAAGGCCGCGGCGACGGCGTCGTACTCGGCGGCGAGGTCGAGGTCGATGAGGGCCGGGTCGTCGGTGTTGACGGTCGCGAGCAGGCCGGCCGCACGCAGCTGCGGATAGCTGTGGTCCTCGAGCCGCGGAAACGCGTTCGCGATCAGGATGTTCGAGGTCGGGCACACCGTCAGCGGGACCCGGGTGTCCGCGAGGCGCCGGACCAGTTCGGGGTCCTCCATGACCGACAGGCCGTGGTCGATGCGCTCGACGCCGAGGACGTCGACACAGGTGGCGATCGCGGAGGCCGGCGAGTTCTCGCCCTGGTGCGCGGTCAGCCGGAAACCGGCCGCGCGGGCCGCTTGGTAGGCCGGTAGGTACGAGGCCGGATCGATGCCCAGCTCCGTCGAATCCATCCCGATGCCGAGCACCCGCTCGATCCCACGGGCGCCGGACCGGCGCAGCGCAGCGAGCCGTTCGACCAGTTCCAGCCCGGCCGCCGGCCCGAACGCGCGATCCATGTCGGCGATCAGAAGGCACCTTGCATCGGTCTCCGCCTCAGCCGCGGACAGTCCCTCGTCCAGACCGGCCACGATCGACGCCAGGTCCTGCCCGTCGGCCAGGTGTCGCGCGGGGGTGAAGAACGCCTCCCGGTACACGACGCCGTGCCGGGCCCCGTCCACCACGGACTCGTACGCCAACCGACTCCAGTCCTCCGGCCTGACCAGGGTCGATTGCACCAGCCAGAACACCCGCAGGAAGCCGTCGAGGGAGTCGTACCGATACAACTCCGAGGGTTCCGCGACCGGCAGCGGTACGTCGTTGCGCCTGGCAAGCTCCACCACCGTGGCCGGCCGCATCGTGCCCTCCAGGTGACAGTGCAACTCCACCTTCGGCAGCGCGTCGAACGTCGTCATACCTGCGATGATGACGGCAACCTAACAAGCCTGGAAGAGTCCCGTTTCCCGATAGACGGCGTGCAGGCGCAGCACCACCTCGGTCGGTGGGTGCAAGGGTGCGGGTGGGCTCGCGAAGAAGCCGGCTTCGACGACCTCGGACTCGTCGGGACGGAGCGTGCCGGTCCAGCGGCGGGTCTCGAAGCAGAGCGCGAAGCACTGCACGACGTCGCCGTTCGGATAAGTCAGGGTGTGGACGTCGGCGCGCGACAGGCTGGCGAACGGCACCAGGTCGTCCTCGGCCACGCCCAGCCCGGTCTCCTCGGTGAACTCGCGGGCCGCCGTACGGCGGAAGCTGTCGCCCGGCTCGGCGCCGCCCGCGGGAAGCTCCCACCGGCCGGAGTCGCGGCTTCGCTGGAACAAGATGCGGCCGTCCGGGTCGATCGCGAGGACCTGTGCGCCCGGCAGCAACAGCAGCCGGGAACCGACGTCGCGCCGGAGCCCGGAGAGGTAGGAGTCCACGGATGAGAGGGTAGGGCCGTGGACTGGGTACGGCGGCGGGCGGGATCCCTGCTCGGAGTGGGGTTGGTCGGCGGGCTGGTGTGGACGACGGTCGTCACGTTGTCGATGCCGAACTGGTACGACCCCGGCGAGGACTGCGCGCGCAAGGTCGGCGCCGTCGACGCGGTGCCGCGGACCAGCTGGTTCCCGCCCTCGGCGAGCTGCGTGTCCGGCGACGAGGTCCGTCAGTACATGTCGACGACCCGCTCGGTGATGCTGTCCGTGGTCGGCGTCCTGCTGTTGGTCCTGATCGCGACCGGCCTGATCCTGACCGTACGGCGGCTCGGCGGCGACCCCGGCCCGACCAGGACCGGCGGCGACGACCTCAACCGCCGCCGCCGATCGCACCTGGTGTACGGAGCGCTGGACATGGCGGTCGCATTCGCGTTCCTCACGCTCCTGAACGCGGCGGCGATCGTCTTCGGGAGTCTTCCGGGCGCCTTCCTGTTCCTCGTCGCCGCGCTCGTCGGCCTGAGCGCGTTCGGCGCCGTGCTCGACCGGCACATGGGCCCGCTGCCGAGCACCGCGCTCGACTCCCGCCGCCGGGGAACGGTCGCCGGCCTCACGGCGTTCGGCGTGGTGTTCGCCGCGACCGCCGTCACCGGCCAGCTCCCGTTCTTCCGGTTCTGGGCGTTCCCGCTCGGCGCGATCGCGTACGCCGTGATCGCCGCCGTGCAGTGGTCACGCGTCAGCAAGGCCACCCGGGCTCGATGTTCTGATTGAGGTGGAAGACGTTCTCGGGGTCGTACTCGCACTTCACCCGCGCCAGCCGCCGGTAGTTGTCCTCGCCGAAGCCCGCGATCACGCGGCTCTGCCCTTCGTTGCCGATGAAGTTCAGGTACACGTAGCCGGTGGCCCACTCCTGCAGGTCCGCACACAGGTCACGGGCCCAGCGGATCCCCCGCGCGTCGTCGGCCGCGTCCTCCCAGAGGCCGAACGGGTGCACCACCCAGGCCGACTTGCGGTGCGGCAACGGCCACGTGTCCGCGGCCCGCAGGACCTGGCCGCCCCAGGGCGCGATCAGCTGCTGTGACGGCGAGGGGCTCGGCATGTCGCTCACCCGGTCGCAGAACGCGTCGACCGCGGCGTCCGGGAGGGCGGACAGGTGCTCGGCCGACCAGTAGTTGCGGAACCCCGGCGGATCGTCGAGCGCCGACTGCAGCACGTCGTATGGCATCTCGGCGACCATCACGCCCTCCGGAGCCAGCGCGAACATCGGCGCGAACACCTCGCGGGCGTCGGCCTCGGGGCCGGCGTAGACCATGGCGACCCCGACCAGGAGCTTGCCCTGCAGATGCGCCGGGACGAACTCCTCGGGCGGACCGGTCAGGTACACCGCCGCGCCGCCGAGCTCGTCCGGCGCGCCGCCTTCGATCAGGTCCCGGTACGCGCGCAGCACCTGCGGCCCGGCCTCGCCCGGCCACAGCAGCAACCCGAGTGTGGCCGTGGGCAACGGCTGGAGGCGGAAGGTCAGCGCCGTGGCGACGCCGAAGTTCCCGCCGCCGCCGTGCAAGGCCCAGAACAGCTCGGGGTTCTGGGTCTCGTCCGCGATCACCAGCCGGCCGTCGGCGGTCACGAGCTCGACCGAGACCAGCGCGTCACAGGCCAGGCCCCACTTGCGCTCGAACCAACCGGACCCGCCGCCGAGGGTGAGCCCGGCGACGCCGGTCGTCGAGGCCCGGCCGCCGGTCGTCGCCAGCGCGTACGGCGTACAGGCGCGGTCGAAGTCGCCCCAGGTCGCGCCGCCGCCGACCCGGGCGATCCGCGCCTCGGGGTCGACCTGGACGCTGTTCATCCGGCGCAGGTCGACGACCAGACCGCCGTCGGTGACCGCCGTCCCGGCCACGCCGTGACCGCCGCCGCGGACCGCGATCTCCAGCTCCCGGCCGACGCCGTACCGCAGCGCCGCCTGGACGTCGGCCGCCGACTCGCACTGCGCGATCATCGCCGGCCGCTTGTCGATCATCCCGTTGAAGACGGCCCGGGCCTCGTCGTACGCCGGGTCGCCGTCCTGCAGCACCACTCCCCCGAACCCGTGGGGCCGAGCGTGCTCGATCGTGTCGGACATGGTGGGACTCCCCCTTGCTCACTCCCCCAGGTGATCCACCGATCGTGCAACGCGGCCCGGTCGGGGTCAACGCCCGGCCGGTTACCGCGGCGTCACGTGATCGCGTGTCCACCAAGGGCTTTCGGGCGATCACGCCCCGAGACGGTCTGTGATCACCGGCCGTCCGTCGGTAGGGTCGAGGGGTGACTGATGCGGCGGTGATCGGCGGTGCGGGTCAGGTCCTGACCGAGGACGAGGTGACGGCGTTCGTCGGCGAGGCCCTGGCCGGCGCGGGCCTGGCCGGGCGGAGTGTCTGCGTGATCGTCCCGGACGCCACCCGGAGCTGCCCGCTGCCGCTGCTCCTGAAGGCGGTCACCGAATCCCTGAAGGACAGCCAGGTCACGATCTTGGTTGCCCTGGGCACCCACGCGGAGATGACGCCGGACGACCTGCGCAAGCACCTCGGCGGTGACTATCCGAACGTGATCAACCACGAGTGGTGGAAGCCCGAGACGTTCGCCGACCTCGGCACGATCGGTCCGGACCGGGTCGGGGAGATCTCCGGCGAGATGCTGCGCGACGAGGTCCCGGTGAAGCTCAACCGCGCGGTCGTCGAGCACGACGTCGCGCTGGTCGTCGGACCGGTGTTCCCGCACGAGGTGGTCGGCTTCTCCGGCGGCAACAAGTACTTCTTCCCGGGCGTCGCCGGTCAGGAGGTCATCGACTTCTCGCACTGGCTCGGCGCCCTGATCACCAGCGCGAGCATCATCGGTACGCCGGGTGTCACGCCGGTCCGGGCGCTGATCGACGAAGCCGCCGCGCTCATCCCGGCCGAGAAGCTCGCGCTGTCGGTGGTCGCCCAGTCCGGCACCGACGCGCTGCACGCGGTCGCGTTCGGTGACACGATCTCGTCCTGGCGCGCGGCCGCCGGGATCTCCGCGCAGACCCACGTCCGCTACCTCGACCACCCGGTGCGGCGCGTGGTCTCGGTGATGCCGCCGAAGTACGCCGACATCTGGACCGCGGCCAAGGGCTTCTACAAGGTCGAGCCGATCGTCGCGGACGGCGGCGAGGTGATCCTGTACGCGCCGCACGTCACCCAACTGGCCGCGATGCACCCCGAGATCGAGGAGATCGGCTACCACTGCCGCGACTACTTCCTCGGCCAGTGGGACAAGTTCCGCGACCTGCACTGGGGTGTCCTCGCGCACTCCACGCACCTGCGCGGCGCCGGCACCTGGGACCCGGTCAACGGCGAGCACCTCCGGGTCCGGGTCACGCTCGCCACCGGCATCCCCGAGGGCGTCGTCCGCCGGGCCAACCTCGGCTACCTCGATCCGGCCGACGTCGACCTCGCCGCGTGGGAGGCCGACCCGGAAACGTTCGTCGTACCGAACGCCGGCGAGACGCTGTACCGGCTCAAGGCGTAGGCGGCGAACCTCTTCCACCGCGCGGTGACCGGCCGGTAACCTCGGGCGGTATGGCAGAGGTCATCATCATCGGGTCCGGGTTCGCCGGGCTGTGCATGGGAATCAAGCTGCGGCAGGCCGGGTGTGAGGACTTCGTCATCCTGGAGAAGGCCGACGACCTCGGCGGCACCTGGCGGGACAACACGTATCCGGGCTGCGCGTGCGACATCCCGTCGTACCTCTACTCGTTCTCGTTCGAGCAGAACCCGCGCTGGACGCGGATGTTCGCGCCCTGGGACGAGATCCTCGCCTACCTGCGGCACTGCGCCGGCAAGTACGGCATCGCGGACAAGATCCGGTACGGCGCCGAGGTCACCGAGGCGGCCTTCGACGAGACGACCGGCCACTGGACCGTCACGGTCAACGGCGACGAGACGATCGAGACCCAGGCGCTGGTCGCCGGCGTCGGCAGCCTGCACAAACCCAAGCGCCCGGACCTCCCCGGCCTCGAGTCCTTCGCCGGTACGACGTTCCACTCGGCGCAGTGGGACCACTCGGTCGACCTGCGCGGGCGGAACGTCGCCGTGATCGGGACCGGCGCGTCGGCGATCCAGTTCGTGCCGGAGATCGCCCCGCAGGTCGCCCACCTGGACGTGTACCAGCGGACGCCACCGTGGATCACCGGGAAGCCGGACCGCGCGATCGGCGGCTGGGAACGCAAGCTGCACGAGCGGTTCCCGGCCGGCCAGCGGACCATCCGCAACGCCATCTACTGGGGTCTCGAGGGCCGCGGCGCCGGCTTCGCCGGGAACCCGAAGCTGATGAAAGGCCTCGAGCTGCAGGCGAAACGGCACCTGCACAAGCAGGTCACCGACCCGGAGCTGCGGGCGAAGCTGACCCCGGACTACCAGATCGGCTGCAAGCGGATCCTGATCTCGAACGACTACTACCCGGCCCTCGCCCGGCCGAACGTCGACCTGATCACCGACCCGATCACACGGGTCACCCCGACCGGCGTGGTCACCGCCGACGGCACCGAACGGGCCTGCGACACGATCGTGCTCGGCACCGGCTTCGACGTCTCGGCCAACCTGACCCGGATGCCGATCCTCGGCAAGGACGGCGTCGACCTCGCCGAGCACTGGAAGCGCGACGGGATCGGCGCGCACCTCGGCATCACGGTCGCCGGGTACCCGAACCTGTTCCTGCTGGTCGGTCCGAACACGGTCCTCGGCCACTCGTCGATGGTGTTCATGATCGAGGCCCAGGTCCGCTACGTGATGCAGGCGCTGCACCTGCTCCGGCGGCGCAACGCGACGTACGTCGAGGTCCGCGAGGAGGTCCAGGACCGCTTCGTCGGCGAGGTCCAGGGCGAACTCGGTGACACCGTCTGGAATGCGGGCTGCACCAGCTGGTACCTGGACAGTTCCGGGCGGAACTCCACGATCTGGCCGGAGTGGACCTTCGCGTACTGGCGACGGACCAGGCGGCTCGATCCCGCGGACTTCGCCGTCGTCCATTAGGTGATCACCCGGACTCCTGGAGTAGGAGTCCGGGCGACCCGGCGTACGACCTTGGGATGAGCGAAAGACCGGCCGGGAGGCCGATGTCTACTGGGCGCTGCTGAAGGACTCTTGAGACATGGAAATCCTTCAGATCGCCGGAGCGGCAGTGATCGTGATCGGCATCGTGATCACGGCACTGATCGCCATCATCCCGTCAGTCGTGGACCGCTGAGGTCAGTCGGCCGACAGGTGGACTAGCAGGTCCTGCCGGGTCAAGACGCCCACCGGCTTTCCGTCGTCAAGAACCATCAGGGCGTCCCTACCCTCGAGCAACTCGACCGCCTTGGCGACCGGTTCACCGGCGCCCAGCGACGGCAGGGCCGGGTCCATGTGCTGCTCGACGATGTCGGCCAGCCGCGCCTTGCCGGAGTACAGCGCGTCCATCAGCGTCCGCTCCGACACCGCGCCGGCCACCTCGGCCGCCATCACCGGCGGCTCCGCCCGGACGACGGGCATCTGCGAGACGCCGTACTCCCGCAGGATCGCGACCGCCTCGGCGATCGTCTCGTGCGGGTGGGTGTGCACCAGCGGCGGCAGGCTGCCGTCCTTGCCGGCCAGCACGTCACCGAGGGTGGTGCCCTGCCGGGTGTGCGCGAGGAAGCCGTACTGCGCCAGCCAGTCGTCGTTGAACACCTTGGTCAGGTAGCCGCGGCCACCATCCGGCAGCAGGACCACGATGACGGCGTCCGGGTCGTCGAGCTCGTGCGCGAGCCGGATCGCGGCCGCGGCGGCCATCCCGGCCGAACCGCCGACGAGCATCGCCTCCTCGCGGGCCAGCCGCCGGGTGAGCGCGAACGAGTCGGCGTCGGAGACCTCGATGACGCGGTCGCAGATGTCGCGGTCGTACGTCTCGGGCCAGAAGTCCTCACCGACGCCCTCGACCAGGTACGGCCGGCCGGTACCGCCGGAGTACACCGAGCCCTCCGGGTCGGCGCCGATGATCTGCACCTTCCCGCCGGAGACCTCCTTCAGGTACTTCCCGGTGCCGCTGATCGTGCCGCCGGTGCCGACGCCCGCGACGAAGTGCGTGATCCTGCCCTCGGTCTGCTCCCAGATCTCCGGGCCGGTGGTCTCGTAGTGCGAGCGCGGGTTGTTCTGGTTCGCGTACTGGTTCGGCTTCCAGGCGCCCTCGATCTCGCGGACCAGGCGGTCGGAGACGTTGTAGTACGAGTCCGGGTGCTCGGGAGCGACCGCGGTCGGGCAGACCACGACCTCGGCGCCGTACGCCTTCAGGACGTTGCGCTTGTCCTCGCTGACCTTGTCCGGGCAGACGAAGACGCACTTGTAGCCCTTCTGCTGGGCGACCATCGCCAGCCCGACACCGGTGTTGCCGGAGGTCGGCTCGACGATGGTGCCGCCGGGCTTGAGCTCGCCGGAGGCCTCCGCGGCCTCGATCATCCGGACCGCGATCCGGTCCTTCACCGAGCCGCCGGGGTTGAAGTACTCGACCTTGGCGAGCACCAGCGGCTTGGCACCGTCGGTGGTCTTGGACAGCCTCACCAGCGGGGTGTTGCCGACGAGGTCCAGGAGAGATTCTGCGTAGCGCACATCTTCACTGTAGTGATACGCACGGCTTTCCCCTATTTTCACTTGCGTCGCTGTCACAGCGTGTAATCCTGTACTCATGAGTAGAGCCAGGGAAGCGAAGAAGCTGGCCCAGGCCGCAGCTTTCGGGGGCGGGGGACTCGGACTCATCGGTGCCACGTTGTACGGCGTACTGACCGCTGAGGCCGAGTATGCGAAACGCGTGATCGGACCGATGCGCTACTACCCAACTCCGGGCAACGGTCTGTACGGCCGGTATCCAGGACATCCGATCACGTTCGCCATGCTCGGCGACTCGAGCGCCGCGGGGTACGGCACCGACTCGCCGGACGAGACCCCCGGGGTGCTGCTCGCCTCCGGGCTGGCCGAGCTGGCCCAACGGCCGGTCCGCCTCGTCGACGTCTCCAAGACCGGCGCGAAGTCGACCGACCTCGCGGCCCAGGTCGACGCCGCGCTGCAGGCCGGCCCGCACGTCGCGGCGATCATGATCGGCGCGAACGACGTCAAGGCCAAGATGCCGCCGTCGACCTCGGTCCGGTTGCTGTCGGCCGCCGTCCGCCGGCTGCGCGCCGCCAACTGTGAGGTGGTGGTGGGAACCTGTCCGGACCTCGGAGTGGTCCGGCCGATCGTGCCGCCGCTGCGGTGGGTCGCCCGGTCCCTGAGTCACCGGCTGGCCGCCGCCCAGACCATCGCAGTGGTCGAGGCAGGCGGCCGGTCCGTGTCGCTCGGCTCGCTGCTCGGCGAGGTGTTCCGGACCAACCCGTCGATGTGGGGCCGGGACAACTTCCACCCGTCGGCCACCGGGTACGCCGCCGCGTCGGCGGCGCTGCTGCCGTCGGTGGCGGCCGCGATGGGCATCGGCACCGAGTCGTTCGTGCACCCGGAGCCGTTCCGCGGCGAGGCGATCCTGCCGATCGCCGAGGCCGCCGTCCAGGCCGCGCGCCAGGCCGGTACCGAGGTCGCCGCGACCGAGGTCGGCGGGCGCTCCCGCGGTCCCCGGGGCCGGTGGGCCGAGCTCCGCCACCGCCGCCGCCATCCGAAGGCCGAGGTCGACCGGGTGGAGGAGCCGACGGACGCGATCCCGGTGGGTCAGTAGTTGCCGGACTTGTGCGTCCGCTGAGCGGGGACTTTCATGTCGGGAGTCTTGCCTCCGGACGGCCGGGTGGTGCACAGTCGATAACTACGCGGTACCCCGATGACGGGAGGCGAAGATGGGCTTGAACCACTCCGAGGAGACGCATCGGCGTTTGGTGGAGGCCGTGCCCAGATGCACCGGACGCGCAATGACCGAGTGGTTCCAGCTGATGAACGACGGACCGTCGTTCCTGCGCTTCGACGACAGAGTGAGATGGCTTGCCGGCGAGTACACCCTCGCGCACGGGCACGCTACCGCCATCGTCCACGAGTACGACCTGGTCAAGGCGCACCGGCGAATGGGCTGAGCCGCAAAGGAGAAGAATTCGAAGACCTGCCCTTTCAGGTGGAAGGGCGGGTCTTCGTCGTTCTGAGGACCACCTCGTTGCCCTCCGGATCGGCCACCAGGTAAGGCTTCTCGGACAGCACCCGCCAACCCGCCGACGCGATCCTGTCCTCCGGGTCCGGTACGGCGAGCTCGAACCGGATCCGGTTGCGCTGCGGCCGAGGTTCCTGCAGTTGCTGGAAGAACAGCACCGGATTCAGCCGGCGCGGATCGTAGATGTCGGTGACGTCCGGCCGCGGGTCGGGCCGGTAGCCGAGCAACCGCATCCAGAACGCGCGGATCGCCGGTACGTCGAGCGCGTCGATGCCGAACTGCACGAACCGCAGCGGCGCGGGATCCGCCCGCAACCCGAAGTCCTCCGCCGCGGACTCGATTCGCCGTGCCAGCGCGGCGAACGCCGGATCCGCGCCGCCGCTACCGTCCTCCCACGCATCCTTCCCACTGTCCAGGACAACGCCTTCCGGTCGGATGTCGATCAGGAGCGGTAGGCCAGCGGCGTCAGCCAGCTCCGCCACGCTTGCCACGAACTGCGCGGTCGCCTGCGGGTAGAACGTCATCGCGCCGAACAGCGCGCACCAGTCCGTCGTCCCCGGCACCGGATCCCCCGGCACCAGGTCGACCTCGTTGCCCTCGTCGTCGGCGAGCATCACACCGAACGGGCCGGTCGGTTCGCGGCCCGCCCGTGCGCGCGTCACCTCGGCCGCCGGTCGCACCACATCCACATGGATCCGGTTGCGCAACGGCCGCGCCGCGTCGAGCCGCCGTACCGCGAAGGACGGGTCCCGCCGGAGTGGGTCCTCGAGACAGCCGGCTCCCGCACGCCGGTACCCGAGCACGGGCTCCCAGAACGAGCGCACCGTCGCGGGATCGGCCGCATCCAGACCGAGCCGCAGGGTCTGGACCGCCGCGGGATCCGCCGTCAGTCCCAGCTCGGCGGCCGTGGCATCGACCTCCTGGAGGGCGTCGGTGTGCACGCGGACGCCGGTCGCCCGCACGTCCACGTCGATGGTTGCCGGGAGGGCTGCGGCCAGCGCCGCGCCGGCGGCGTGCGAGCCAGCGTCGTACCAAACAGCAGTCATGCTGATCACGGTAGAGCCAGAACCGGACGGTGCGCGTCCGGAACGTCGGGCGCGCGCTCGCCGATCCGTGACCTCGCGGATGCACAATGACGGTCTGTGGAAGGGGCTGCGCGATGAGCTTCACCATGCTGGCGGTCGTCGTCGCGGTCGGCCTGCTGGGACCGGCGCTGGCGTTGCGCCGCGGCTGGCACGTCCCGGTCGTGCTCGGCGAGCTGACCGCCGGCGTCCTCCTGGGCAGGACCGGCATCGGCTATTTGACCGCGTCCGACGCCCGGTTCGCGTTCCTCGCCGACATCGGGTTCGGCCTGGTGATGTTCGTGGCCGGCACTCACGTCCCGGTCCGTGACGAGAGCCTGCGGCGGGCGATCCGCCCCGGACTGCTCCGTGCGGTCCTCACCGGCGCTCTCGCGACCGCTCTCGCCTTCGTGCTCGACGCGGTGTTCGGCACCGGCCACGTGGCGCTGTACGCCGTCCTGATGGCGTCGTCGTCCGCGGCGCTGATCTTGCCGATCATCGACTCGCTGGGGCTCGGTGGCCGGCCGGTGACCGAGCTACTGCCCCAGGTCGCGATCGCCGACGCCACCTGCATCGTGGCGCTGCCACTCGCCATTGATCCGCCGCACGCGGGCCGGGCGGCGCTCGGTGCGCTCGCGGTCATCGCGGCCGGGGTGGTGGTGTTCTTCCTGCTGGACAAGGCAGAGCGGTCCGGTGTCCGGCATCGGGTCCACACCATCTCCGAGGACCGACGCTTCGCGGTCGAGCTGCGGGTCAGCCTGGTGGTGCTGTTCGCGCTGGCCGGTCTGGCCACCGCGGCGCACGTGTCGATCATGCTGGCCGGCTTCGTCCTCGGCCTCGCGGTGGCTGCGGTCGGGGAGCCGCGGCGGCTGGCCCGGCAGCTGTTCGCGCTGACCGAAGGGTTTCTCGGCCCGGTGTTCTTCGTGTGGCTCGGGGCGTCCCTCGACCTGCGGGAGCTCGGCACGAAACCCGAGTTCATCGCCGTCGGCGCGGGGCTCGGCGTCGGAGCCGTGATCAGTCACCTGTCCGGGATGCTCACCCGGCAACCGCTGAGCATGGGTGCGCTGGCGTCGGCCCAGCTCGGTGTCCCGGTGGCCGCGGCCACCGTCGGTACGTCGTTGCACGTGCTGCAGCCGGGTGAGTCGTCCGCGCTGATCCTCGGCGCGCTGGTGACGATCGCGGTCAGCGCGGTCGCCGGCGGTATCGCCGTCCGGCATGGCCTGGTCGCGGGGAAGGCGACGAAGGGCCCGTTGAACCGGCGGCCGTCGGGACCTGGCTCACCGGCTGACCCACCGCACGCAGACGCGTGACCTTTGGTGCGGGTCAGAAAGCCGGAAGGGCCGGCCCACCTGGACCGGCCCTTCCGTTGTTCAGTACCCGCTGTCAGTCGCCACCGCGGAGGATGGCGAGGATCCGCAGGATGTTCCAGTACAGCCAGACCAGCGTGACGGTCAGGCCGAACGCGGCCCGCCAGGCCTCGCTCTGCGGGGCGCCGTGACGGACGCCCTGCTCGACCATGTCGAAGTCGAGGATCAGGTTGAACACCGCGAGACCGGCGCCGAGCGCGGCGAACAGCAGACCCATCGGGCCCATTCCGCTGATCCCGGTGTTGACGCCGAACAGGCTCAGCAGCAGGTTGATCACCAGCACGCCGGCGAAGCCCATCGTGCCGATGATGACCATCTTGGTGAACCGCGGCGTCACCTTGATCGCGAAGTACTTGTACGTCGCCAGTGTCAGGCCGGCCGTCACCAGCGTGGCCAGGATGGCCTGCACGATGATGCCGGGGTCACCGACCCAGTTGGCGATGAACTTGCTGCCGATCCCGAGGAACACGCCCTCGGCCACGGCGTACGCCATCAGCAGGGCCGGGTTCACCTTGCGGGAGAACGACAGCACCATGGCGAGCGCGAACCCGACCAGCGCACCGGCCAGGAAGACCGGGGTCACCACCGTGTCCGGCACCGTGTACCAGGCGACCGCGGCAGCTGCCACGACCACACCCAGGGTGATCGCGGTCTTCACGATCACGTCGTCCAGCGTCATGGGGCGGCTCGCGGCCGGAGCCCCCTGGTACTGCTGCGGCGGCATACCCGATCCGCCGTAACCGTAGGGGCCCGGCTGACCGTACGGAGCGGCCCCCGGATAGGCCTGGCCCTGGCCAGGCGCAAACGCACTCGACCGGTTCAGCACCGGGTTACTGCTCTGCATCTCTTCCTCCTGATGACCCACATCCGGGGCCGTATCGAGATACTACGGTCCCACCCTTAACAACATCTGAGAATCCCCCTGCTGTTCCCCCACCAAAAACCGCGGAAAGTAGTTGGGCAAATCAATCGGCCACGGATGAATTTCCGGCAACCGACCCCCGTAGCCACTTGATCCGTTCGGCCGCAAGCACCCCGGCACCGCCCCACAACCAGCCGAGGAAGCTCGCGGGCGTGAGTGCGCAGCGCTGCTGCTCGAGCGCCTCCAGCACGACGGCCGGCCCGAAGATCCCGATCAGCTCGGGGTCGACCTTCCGGAACAGCCGCCGGGCATAGATCGCCGACGCCGCCGTCAACAACGCCCAGGCAACCAACGGCCAGACATACGCCCACGAACCGAACCGGAACCCCAGCACCAGTGCGACCGCGGCGGTCAACCCGAAACCCCAGATCTTCAGCTGCCGGTGATGGCGGTACATCCCGAAGCGGGCGCACAGCATCGTCTGGGCGATCATCACGTCCCGCAGGCTCGAGCACCATTGAGCCACCTCCGGCCGCATCAGCAGCACCGGCGCTGAGACTCGGCGTTCGTCGATCGTCACGTACCGCCCGCGGCGATCCGCCCACTCGACGGACGGCATCGGGTACCCGATTCTGGTTGCCAGCTCACCGGCACGGCGGGCGAATTCCTGCTCGTTCACATGCGACTCATCGCCGCACGGCCGCCGGCGTTACACGAAGATCCGGTCGTGCGGCGTCGTACCTGTGCGGGCAGGTACGACGCCGGACCGGCGGCCACCCAGGACGTGATGGTCCCGCAGGGCGGTCAGAGGTGGGGACGGGTTGGTTCCTGGGTGGCGAGGGCGGCGCCTACCTGGTCGGCGAGGGCTATGGCTACCAGGCGTTGTTCGAGGTCGGGGCGGGTGACGCGGGTGGCGGCGGTGAGGAGGAAACGGCCGCGGGTCTCGCCGGCGTGCTGGACCGTGAGTTCGATCTCGGCGTTCGTCGGCAGGCCGTCGCGTTCGACCTTGAGGACGTGGGTCCCGCGCGTCACGGAGCCGTCCGGGTTCAGCCGCGGGGCCTGAGTCTGCTTGTCCCCGGCAACGAACTTCGCGCCGTCGATCCCGAGTACGGCGGTCAGCTCGGCGCGTACCTGCTCGATCAGGTCGTCGGTGGACCCGCCGGCCGCCACCGCCTGCGAGACCGTGATCACCCCGTCCAGGTAGCCGCGATGCCGGGACGCCTTGGCCTGTTGTCTGCGGCCCCAGATCGCCAGCTCGGTGACCACTCCACCGATGACCAGCAGCAGAATGGTCTGCTCGACGTCATCTCGGCTGTTGATGGTGAAGGTGTTGTACGGCGTGGTCAGGAAGAAGTCGAACCACACCGCGCTCGACACGGCCGCGAGCACGCCGGGAAGCCGGAACCCGAAGGAGGCGACCGCCACGAGCACGACCACCAGCAGCAAGGCCGCGTTCGCGTTGTCGAATCCGTCCCGGAACGGCGCCAGCAGAGCGCAGACAGCCGGTGGAACCAGCAGCGAACCAGCCAGTACCCAGTTGCGGTATCTCTCCACGTCACCATTGATGCTCACCGCGGGCACGGGATCAACAGTTCTCACAAAGGTCTGACACCGAAAACCCGATGCCTTGTCACCGACAGTGCGCCTAGGTTGAGGTGCATGTACCGGATCCGGCCGGCAACAGCTGAGGACGCCACGCTGCCGGCGGGCCGGTACGCCGATCATCGCCGCGCTCCAGTCGGAGGCCGCGCGTCGCGCCGTACCGCTGCGGCTGGACGTCGAGCGCGACAACCCCGACGACCGGTTCGGCTTCGTCAGGATCGGCGGGGACGACAAGGAGGACGTCATGAACGCTTCGGAGCAGAACCGGCTGTGGAACGCGGACGTGGCCGAGCGGTACGACACGCCGGGCACCGGGATGTTCGCGGCCGACGTCCTCGGCCCGACCGTGGAGCGGCTGGCCGGACTTGCCGCTGGTGGGCGTGCACTCGAATTCGCGATCGGCACCGGGCGGGTCGCCGTACCGCTGTCGGAGTACGGCGTGCCGGTCAGCGGAATCGAGATGTCGGACGCGATGCTCGGCCGGCTGCGGACGAAGGCGGACGCGGACACGATTCCGGTGGTGGCCGGCGACATGGCCACGGCTCGCGTACCGGGCGAGTTCTCGCTCGTCTATCTGGTGTACAACACGATCTCGAACCTGCTCACCCAGGACGAGCAGGTCGAGTGCTTCCGGAACGCCGCCCGCCACCTGTCCCCCGGCGGCCGGTTCGTGATCGAGCTCTGGGTCCCCGAGCTGCGCCGCCTCCCGCCCGGCACCCCCGCGACCGTCGGCGTCGCCGATCCCGGCTACATCCTGCTGGACACGTACGACGTACTGAAGCAGCACGTCGTCTCGCACCACTTCCACTTCGGCGAGGGCACCGATGCCCAGCTCTTCCGCTCCCCGCACCGCTACATCTGGCCCGCCGAACTCGACCTGATGGCCCAGCTCGCCGGCTTCACCCTCGAATCCCGCCACGCCGACTGGACCGGCACGCCGTTCACCGCCGACTCCCCCTCCCACGTCTCCATCTACCGCCTGCGCCTCGAAGAGCGCAGGGTGGTGCCGTGACCACCGATCCGTTGTTCACCCGCCTCGCCCCGGTCCTCAACGTCCAACGCCTGTCCAGTTTGAGGGACCTGAGACCGGATCCGGTGACTGGAGACCTGGAATATCAGGTCTCCAGATGCTGGTTCCGGTCTCAGCCCGCGCGGCTGCCGGGTTCCAGCGCTGGTGGCACCGGTACGCCGTTCACCGCCGACTCCCCCGCCTCCGTCCGCCGCCTGCCCGACGCGTAGTCCGCGGTCCTTGTGGGCACCCGCTCCGGAACCCACCATGAGGAGATGAGAAGTCCCTCGGGTGGGGGATGTTCGGTGGGTGAGATCACCCGCGAGAGGGTTTGTGAAATCTTTCACGAGCGTTTAGCGTTGAAGTGAACATGAAGTCGGAGAACCACTCAGGGAGAGTGAACCGCATGACAGCCCAGGTGCCGCACATCCTCGTCGTCGGAGGCGGCTACGTCGGGATGTACACCGCGTACGGTCTGCGCCGCGCCGCTCGCAAGGGCCGGATCCGGGTGACCGTCGTCGACCCGCGCTCGGTCATGACGTACCAGCCGTTCCTGCCGGAGGCCGCGGCCGGCTCGGTGGAGCCGCGGCACGTCGTGGTGCCGCTGCGCAAGACCCTCAAGGGCTGCCGGGTCGTGACCGGCCGCGTCACCGGGATCGACCACGCCCACAAGGTCGCCAAGGTGATGCCCGAGGAGGGCCCGGAGTACGAGCTCGCCTACGACCAGATCGTGGTCGCGCTCGGCTCGATCGCCCGGACGCTGCCGATCCCGGGCCTGGCCGAGGAGGCCACCGGGTTCAAGAACGTCGAAGAGGCCATCGCGCTGCGCAACAAGGTCCTGGACCGGCTCGACGTCGCCTCGTCGCAGCCCGACCCGGCGCTGCGCAAGTCCGCGCTCACCTTCGTCTTCATCGGCGGCGGGTACGCCGGTGTGGAGGCGTTCGCCGAGCTCGAGGACATGGCCCGCTACGCCACCCGCTACTACGACAACATCAAGCCCGAGGACATGCGCTGGGTGCTCGTCGAGGCGACCAACCGGATCCTGCCCGAGGTCGGCCCGGACCTCGGCAAGTACACCGTGGACCAGCTGCGCAAGCGGAACATGGACATCCGGCTGGAGACCCGGCTGGAGTCCTGCGAGAAGGGCCACGTGATCCTCAGCGACGGCGAGGAGTTCGACGCCGACACGATCGTCTGGACCGCCGGCGTGAAGGCGAACCCGGCGCTCGCCAACACGGACTTCCCGCTGGACGAGAAGGGCCGGATCAAGACCCTGGCGAACCTGCGGATCGAGGGCGTCGACGACGCCTGGACCGCCGGCGACAATGCCGCCGTGCCGGACCTCACGAGTGAGACCGGTGCGTACTGCGCCCCGAACGCGCAGCACGCCGTACGGCAGGCCGACCGGCTCGCCGCGAACATCCTCCGGGTCGTCGACGGGCAGCCGCCGGTGGACTACAAGCACAAGTACGTCGGCTCGGTCGCGAGTCTCGGCCTGCACAAGGGCGTCGCGCAGCTGTACGGCGTGAAGGTCAAGGGCTGGCTGGCGTGGTTCCTGCACCGGACGTATCACGTGTCCCGCGTGCCTACCCTGAACCGGAAGGCCCGCGTCATCCTCGACTGGACCCTGGCGCTGTTCTTCCGCCGCGAGGTCACCAGCCTCGGCAGCCTGCAGACCCCGAACGAGGAGTTCCGCCGCGCGACCCAGTCGTAACACCACCTGATCGGCCGGGGCCTCCAACTCGCCGGAGGCCCCGGCCTTCTGTCACCCTGGACGCTACGAGTGTCTGGAGGGGGACATGAGTACTTCGGAGCCGACGGCGTGGGTGCCACCGCACTGGGTGAAGTGGCTGGCCTGGAAGATCCATCGCGGGATCTACAACGCCAGCGGCGGCCGGCTCGGCCTGTCGCTGCCGAAGGACCGCGAGCACTACGGCACCCTGCGGCTCACCGTGCCCGGCCGGCGCACCGGTCAGCCGCGCAGCGTGATCCTCGGGTACTTCGAGGACGGGCCGAACCTGGTCACGATGGCGATGAACGGCTGGGAAGAACCGGAGCCCGCCTGGTGGCTCAACCTTCAGGCGCACCCGGACGCCGAGGTTGTAGTCGCTGACGGGACGCGGTCGGTGCGCGGCCGCGCCGCGCAGGGCGACGAGCGGGACCGGTTGTGGGCACGCTGGCAGGAGATCGACAAGAAGCTGGACGCCTGGGCCGCGCGGCGCTCCAAACCGACCCAGGTGGTGGTGCTCGAACCGCGCTAGTCGTGCAGCAGGCCGGCGTCGTGGACCAGGAGGGCGATCTGGACGCGGTTGTTCAGGTCGAGTTTGGTGAGGATGCGGGAGACGTGCGTCTTCACGGTGGGCACGCTCAGGTAGAGCGTCGCGCTGATCTCGGCATTCGACTTGCCCTCGCCGACGGCGACGGCGATCTCGCGTTCGCGGTCGTTCAGGTCCGCGAGCCGGGCGGCGGCCCTGGCCTTGCGGTCGTCCTGGCCGGCGTCGGCGACGCGGGTGATCAGGCGTTTCGTGACCGCCGGTGAGAGAACGGGCTGGCCGGCCGCGATCCGGCGTACCGACTCGACGATCTCCGCGGGCGGGGTGTCCTTCAGGATGAACCCGGCGGCGCCGGCCCGGAGGGCCCGCAGTACGTGCTCGTCGGCGTCGAAGGTGGTGAGGATGACGACCTCGGGCGCGCCCGGGCGCCGCCGTACCGTCTCGGTCGCGGTCAGGCCGTCGGTGCCGGGCATCCGGATGTCCATCAGGACCACGTCCGGCGCGAGCCGGTCGATCAGCCCCTGCACGCCGGACCCGTCACCGGCCTCACCGACCACCCGGAGGTCCTCGGCGCCGCCCAGCATCAACTTCAGCCCGGCCCGCAACAACGGATCGTCGTCGACGATCAGCACCCGAATACTCATCCACGTCCTCGCTTCGCTGCGGGCGCGGATGAGGCACAAGATGGGCTGTGCTTGATGGTGACCTCGCTTCGCTCGCTCACGGGGGCCACGGTAGCCAGGCGAGGAGGCGGAAGTCGCCTTCGGGGGTGCGGCCGTGTTCGACGCGGCCCTCGACCAGGGCGGCGCGTTCGCTCAATCCCTTCAGTCCCTGGCCGTCGCCGCGCCGGCGGTTCGGCGCCGGGTTGCGCAGCTCGACGGACAATCCGTTGCCCGGGGCACCGGTCACGCTGATCGTCACGGGTTCGCCCGGCGCGTGCTTGACCGCGTTGGTGAGACCTTCCTGCACGATCCGGTACGCCGTACGCCCGACATGTTCCGGAAGCGCACCGGGCGCATCGAGCGTCAACTCGACCGGAATGCCAGCCGCCCGGGAGCCCTCCACCAGCGCGGGCAGATCGGCGAACGCAGGCTGCGGCAGCTCGCCGACAGGGGCCCGCAGTACGCCGATCACCTCCCGGAGATCCTGCAGCGCCTGGTGTGCGCTCGCCCGGATGATCTCGGCCGCGCCGGCGACCTCCTCGGTCGAGGCGTCCGGACGGTACGCCAGTGCGCCGGCGTGGACACTCAGCAATGACAGCCGATGCCCGAGTACGTCGTGCATCTCGCGCGCGATCTCCTCGCGGGCCCTGAGCTGGGCCTGCTCGGCCTGCAGCGTCGCCACGGTCTCCGCCCGATCGGCGCGGTCGCGCAGCGTCTGCAGGAGCTGTCGCCGCGACCGGATGTAGAAGCCCCAGCCGGCCATGGCGGCGTACAAGGTGATGCCGATGATGAGCTGCGTCTTCCAGTCATCCTTGTGCCGCACCTGGAGGTAGCTGAGCGTGGCCATGCAGTTCACCGCGAAGACCCAGATCGAGGTCTGCCACGGCTTGTGGACGGCGACCGTCATGGTCAGCACCAGCACCGGCCCGGCCGCGGCGTCGGAGTACACCGAGACCGCAGCCGCGAGAAGCGCCAGCGGGACGGTCCAACGGCGCCGGAACCACAGGGCGAGGCACAGCACCATCCCCGACCAGAAGTCGACCGCGAGCAGCGTCCGCGACACCGGGTCGGACTCACCCTCGCTGTAGGCGAGCAGCCCGATCAGGACCGCCAGGACGAACGACACGCTGTCCACAACCCAGTTGCGGGCGGTACGACGCGGCTCGCTCATGGCATGAATGTAGCGGTGGGTAAGCGATCTCCGGGGCGTTTGCGGGTGTCCGGATACCGAAGTCGGTGCGGTTCGGTACTTAGGTCGACGGTAGGTTGCCGGGCATGAGTCAGCTCGCAGTCACCGTCATCGGCCCGGACCGCCCGGGAATCATCGCCGACGTCACCGAGGCCCTCGCCGGTACCGGCGTCAACCTCGAGGACTCCACGATGACGCTGCTGCGCGGGCACTTCGCGATGATGATCGTCTGCGCCGGCCCGTACGACGAGGTGGAGGCGGCGCTCGAGCCGCTGCGCGGCGAGCTGGTCATCACGGTCCGCGCGATGGGCCCCGAGCACGAACACGCGCCGATCGGCGCGCCGTACATGCTGAGCGTGCACGGCGCCGACCGGCCCGGGATCGTCGCGGCCGTGACCCGGATGATCGCGTCCGCCGGCGGCACGATCACCGACCTGACGACCCGGCTGAGCGGTGGCCTGTACGTGCTCACCGCCGAGGTCGAGCTGCCGCCGACCGCCGAACTGCAGACGCTGAACCGGGCGCTCGAGATCACCGCCGAGGAGCTCGGGGTGGGCGTCACGCTGCGCCCGGCCGAGAGCGACGAACTGTGATCACTGACTGGTCACCTGCCCGGCTGGACGTGGCGGGCAACATTCTGGAGGTCGTCCGGGCCCCGCACCCGGTGCTGGCGACGGAAGGCGCTCTCGTCGACCCGCTCGATCCGGAGATGATCCAGCTCGCCGCGGACCTCGTCGCGACCATGCGGGTCTCCCCCGGCTGCGTCGGCCTGGCCGCGCCGCAGGTCGGCGTCGCGGCGCAGATGTTCTCGCTCGACGTCACCGATCACCCGAAGACCCGCACCTGCCACGGCGTCTTCGTCCTGTGCAACGCCGTCGTCGTCGAAGCCTCCCGCAACGAGAAGGCCCGCGAAGGCTGCATGTCCGTCCCCGACTTCACCGGCGACGTCAAACGCGCCACCCGGCTCACCGTCACCGGAGTCCTCCCCGGTACGACGGAACAGCTCACCATCACCACCGACGCGTTCGAGGCCCGCGCCCTCCAGCACGAGATCGACCACTGCAACGGCAAACTCTTCCTCGACCGGGTAGCCGGAGCCCACGCCGTGTACCCCCGAAAGGTCTACCAGTAACGAGTACTCTCATCCCGAGCCTCCAGCCCGGGTGGCGGAACGGCAGACGCAGCGAGCTTAAACCTCGCGGCCCTAACAGGCATACGGGTTCGAATCCCGTCCCGGGCACCTTGATCTGACCTGCGTAGATAGGCGATCAGTAATATAAGCCAGAGCTTCGTGAGCCTCGTGATGGTTGCACCAGCGGTTGCAATTGCCCTCTGGATCACGCCCACAGAGCCTTTCCGATCTTGGCCGCCGCGTCTTCAGCGAGCTTGCTCGTCACGTGCGTGTAGCGCTTGGTGACAGCCAGGGTCGAGTGCCCGAGGATCTCCTGCACGACGCGGATGTCTACGCCCTGCTCCAACAGCAGCGTTGCCGCCGTGTGGCGTGCGTCATGAGGACGAGCGTCCCGAAGGCCGGCCGCCTGAAGCATGCTCTTGAACTCGGCCCAGTCGCGCCGCGGATTGATCGGTCGCCCGGTCGGTCCGGCAAAGACCAAGTCCCAGTCTTCCCACAGCTCCCCCGCCGCGAGTCGTTCCGCCGACTGTGCGGCCTTCTGAGCGCGCAGTTGGGGAATCAACTCCTCCGGCAATGCGCTCCATCTGGTCTTCCCACCCTTCGGCGGCCGGAACTCCCATTCGCCGCCCTGTCTTTCTGGGCAGTACCGAGCATGCTTTGCGCATCCGGCGTTGCAGTTCTTGGTGTGCCGACTCTCTGCGCACTCTCGTGGATCGGCGCAGCCGTGCGAGAACCGCTTCCTTTTCAGCTGCCAGACCTGAATGCGCCGCTTCTCCAGGTCGACGTACTTCCAGCGCATACCGAGCGCCTCAGACTGCCGATGCCCGAGTGCGAACGCCACTGACCACCGCGCGCCGTTCCGCATTCCGGCAGACTGATGAAGGATCGCCCTCGCCTCTTCCTGCGCGAACGCTTCGATCTCGGCGTCACGGTGCTTCGGCGCATCAATCAGCGTGGCGACGTTCACGCCGATGATCTTCCGGCGTACCGCCATTTTGAGGCATCGGCTGATCTGCTGATGAACCATGAGAACGGACTTGCTCGCCAGCCCGGCGTCAGCGAGCTCGATGTAGAGAGCGTCCAGGTGTTCGGGCTTCAGTCGGTCGAGGCGATGCCGGCCAATTCGTGGAATCACCCAGTTCTCGAGCCGAGGACGGTAGACGGACTCGATCGTGGATTCGCTCGCGGTTCGGGGAGCGATGTCCGACAGCCAGGTTCGGATCCATTCAGCGACGGTGGGAGCCTTCCCGGCGACGGCAACAACGCCTTCAGCACGCTGCCGTTCCAGCTCCTTGACCTTGTTGGTGACCTCCGTCCTTGTCTTACCGCGCCGGTGCCGTCGGTCCGGATCGCCGTTTGCCTTCATGCCGACTGTCACCCAGCCGTGCCAGACGCCCTCTGCGTCTTCGTAGATCGATGACCTACCGTTCGCGTTACGCGCCACTTGGGTTTCCTCCCCTCTAAGCCGCGGTTGATTCAAGCTTCTTTGCGTACTCGCGCAGCGCATCCACCGACACGCGACGCGAACGTCCGATCAGCACCGAGCTGACCTCGCCCTTGGCGATCAGATCGAACATCCTGGTGGGCGTGGCAGCCCAATCCGCTAGGGGATCTGATTGGTATCTATGCACTAGTGCTAAGGCTGAATCCTTCGGTACTGCCGGACTGGCAATACGCAGCTATGCTCGGCGCGGGCAGGGCGTATGTCGAGAAGCGGATCGGGGCGGCAACGATCGCCGCAATCGCACTTCTCGGCTATACCGAGGCTCCCGAACCTGGAGTTGTCTTGGAAGGGTGTCGTCGTGCACGCGTGGTTGCGGAGCAACTTGGGCTGCCAGATCCCGTCATGCTGGTGCCGACCGCGGCTAGAGCTCTGCGCAAGGCTGGCCGTGAAATAGACGTAGAGCGGATCACGCAACTAGTTCTGGATGCATTTCCACCGCCTGACAGTTCCGACAACACGGCAGCTGAGGATGAGCCGACCGGCGCGGGCGCCTGACAAGTTTCTCTACGTCTTCAAGACGGGCCCCTTCAGGGCCCGAAAGCGCGCCGCCACCACAGGGCGGGCCGCCTGCCCGCCGCTCCGCTTCGCTGCGCTCTGGGCGCGTCCCTTGGCTTGGCGCGCACGTGCCAACAGGGTGCCGGGACGAGGACAGCAGAACTCGCCATCAACGCTCGACACCCTGTCGCCTTTGTTGCCGGCCGAACCGGCCGGCTACCCGCCGCGCCCCGGCTGATCCATGCACCCGTCTGCCGGTGGTTCCCGCATCGCCCCGCTAGCAATCATGGAAGGGACGGTCCGGCACAGCACGCGTCAAGGGCGCCTACGGCGTCCCTCCGGGATCTCCGACCCTTGACCCGCACCGCACCGCACCTAAGGTCGGCAGCTATCGGGGCGATGCGGAGGACTGCCCGCGCCTTTGACACGTAACCGTCAAGCTGCCTCAGGCAAGTCCCGAGAATCAGCACCAGTACCAGTCGTCGGTCAGGTGCAGACACTGATCGAGTCCGAACGTCTCGTCCGCCACGATGAAAGTCTCCGCCGGAGAGACGCTGTGCACGTAACCGATGGATCCACCAAGGACGCTCTGGTTCTGTTCGAGGTAGACACTCCCAGCCGACGTCCCGGCTGCTCTCCCGGTGATCGACAGGTCGTGGGCCCACCACGGCAGGTTCTTACCGGAGTCGAACAGGTCGTCAGTCGCCAGCGGAGGCGGGTGCGCGGCGACGTAGTCGAACTGCACCCGATGCAGGCGCAGGTAACTCGACGGATCGAGCAGCGACCAGTTCGTGAACCACACCGCGACCAGGGCAAGAACCATGCCGACCACGATCTTCGTGGCCCGCGCTCGGACGATGTGCACAGTCATCACCACCGCAACCAGCCAGCAGGCGAGTTGACCTGCCTGGAACACGAGGGTGAACCCCCCGAACGGCGGCACCGGAACCACCTCACACAACACCACCAGCCCCCATGGCGGCACAACCGCCCACACTGACAGCCGACGTCTCCCGGCACTTGGCGCGGGGATGGGCATCGTCGTCATGCCGGGGAGATTACCGCGAGCAGGGTTTGGTTCGTTTCCGGGAAATAGCCGGAACCTGCAGCGGGAGACGACGCCAGTTGGCCGGCCTTGTGGATCAGGCCTACGGCCGTGGGAGGATTTTGGGAGCGAACCACCAGTAACAACGGTCTTGAAGCGGGTCCAACTCGCAACAACCAGGAAGGCGAGAACGCCTTGTAGGTAAGGGAATGAGCGTTGTTCCGCGTAGGCCATCAATGCGACCCCCGCCCATGGCATGGGTGAGGTCCACGACTCGGATCTGCTCAGGAAGCCCACAACAGGAGCGAGACTCCGATGGCCACGAGGTAGAGGGGCTTGGCCATGTCGAATGCACCTGGCGGAAGATCCTTCTTGGGTCCATCGAACATGACCTGCACGGAGCGCCACGCGCCGCGGAGGTTCCATCCTGAAGCCCAGAGCCCAAGCAGTATCCACACGGTGGCCACAGCGAGGCATGCGAGACCGGGTATGCGCAGAGCTGTCTTCACGATCGGACAGTAACGGACCGTCCGAGACGTGAACAGCGGACTGCCGGCAGCAAGCATGCCAGTGTGGTTGCACCAGCGGTTGCAGTTCGCCGGAGTTCACGGGGAATCGCGATAGGCCGTCCGGTCGCGGACGTGGCTCCGGCGAACTGCAACGGACGTCGCAGCACTGGCCAAGGTCGAACTTAAACCTCGCGGCCCTAACAGGCATACGGGTTCGAATCCCGTCCCGGGCACCTTGATCTGACCCACGCGTCCTCCGCGGGCGCCTACTTCGTCGCTCCGCTCCTCACCGCCCCCACTCCGGCCGCTCCCACCCCGGGCTCAGCGCCGTACTTCCCGCTGCTTGAGACGTAACTGTCCAGCTGGGCCCTCCGCCAACTCCTCGCCCTTGTGGTACGGGACTTCCGCCCTGACAGCAGTGCACGTAGCCTCGAAAGATGGGGAGGGCCGGGGGCGGACGAGAAGGCCGTGGCTGAACTCGCGCAGGTCTTCAGTTTCGACACGAAGAAGGTGCACCCGTGGAGGGGCGTCGCTGTCGTGCCGCTGATTCTGCTCGCGGCGATTCCCCCTGATCAGTACTGGATCAGCTTCACCTTCAGCGCCTTGTTCGCGTGGTTGAGCGACCCGGGCGGACCGTACCTCCACCGACTACGGCACCTGGCCGTCTTCGCCGCTATCGGTGCGGTGCTCACCGTGCTCGCGTTCGCTGTCGCCGACGGCGGCTGGGGATGGGTCGTCCTGGCCACGTTGGTCGTCACGCTGGCCGGTGGGCTCGGGGTCAAGTTCGGCGCGCACGGCTTCACCAACGGGGTGTTGCTCAACGTATGGTTCCTGATCGCGCTTTCCGTGCAGGATGCCTTCCGGGCCGAGCAGGTCCACACCAGCACCGGCGGGCAGACGGTGGCCTGGCTCGCGGGATCGGCAGTCACGATCGCCTACACGTTCGTCGTCTGGCTGGTGCGCGGCCGGGGCTCGAGCAAGCAACTGTTCGCCGACGTCATTCCCGGCGACACCAAGCCGATCCCGCTGACCACGCCGGTGATCATGTTCGCCGTCATCCGGGCCGTAGCGGTCGCGATAGCCGTCGCGATCGCGTTCGGTCTCGACGTACCGAACGCGGACTGGATGCCGGTCGCGGCGCTCGTCGCAATGAGATCGAGTCTGGAACAGTCACGAATGGTCGCTCGGCAGCGCCTGTTCGGCACGATCATCGGCGCGCTCGTCGCCGCGCTCCTGCTGGTCGCGGTGGACAACAAGACCGCCGTCGAGGTGGTCGTCGTCCTCTTGGGTGCGTTCGCGGCGATGATCCGCGCTTCCAGCTACACCTGGTACTGCGCGACAGTGGCCGCGCTCGTCCTGATCGCGATGGATCTGCCGAACCCGAGCGACCTGACGGCCGAGGGACGGCGCGTCCTGTTCACCTTTGTCGGGGTCGGCATCGCGGTTGTCGTCATGCTCCTCGCCGGCCTGCTCGCCAAGCGCAACCCCTCTCAGACCAAGACGTAACGCGTCCACGGCCGTAGACCTTGCTGCTGGGACGGCTGCTCGAGCGGATGACACCATCGTTTGTATGTGGCGTACCGGCGATTGGCGCGATAGCCCCTGGTACCTCGTGGTGGGTGGCGTTGCGATCGCGCTTGGCGGTCTTGGCGCAATCGCGGGCGACACCTCTCGGCCAAGCTGGAGTCGCTGGCTCGCGGTGGCCGGCATGGTGGTCGGCGTCGCGGTCCCCGTGTACGTCCTCTGGCGGCGGTTCCTGCGCAGCGGCCGCGGGAGACACGGCAAGCAATGAGCGCTGAGGCCATCTCCTTGGACACGAAACACCAGCAATCGACGGCAACCAGCGGTGACTGCACCGCGTCAGAGTTCCCAGGTCAGACGGCGATATCGGCTATCGACGCGCGTTGACGGAGGGCGTGGATTCCCAATCCGCGGCTTGTGGTTCCAGCCCTACGAGGACTGCCAGCACCTGACCTGCACATTTGGGTGCCTCGGTGCCGCCGACGCCTACGCTCGGCGATCTCCCCGCGACGGCATGGCGTGCCCGCCTCGTTGCCTGGACGGTGCTAATCGATGGTGGGATGCTGGTCGTGTCGTAAGCGGCTGCCTCGCCGCAGGCGGCCGGTTGGTGGGGGGAGGCAAATCATGCGCCTGCGTATTGCTCTAACCGCCGTGCTCGCAGCCCTCGGCTTGATGCTCGGCCCATCTGTCACGGCGTCGGCACAGACGTCGGGACCTGAGACCTTCGAGGGCTTCCTCATCGCCACTGGCGCGTCTGGCGACCGTGTGGTGCTGGCCAGTTCGATCCGCGCGGACGGCGTGTTCAAGGGCGTGGGCCGGATCGTCGAAGTACCCAACCTGCCAACCGATCCCGACAACGTAAGTCGTGACGACCTGGTGTTTGCCGAGGGCGCGCTGCACATCGTCAGCACATCCCTTGACTTCCAGATCAATAGCTTCGATCCGGTTTCGTGCAAGTTGTCGGTGACGATTTCGCAGTCGACGAGGTTTGAGGGCGGCACCGGGCTGTTCGTCAACGCAACGGGCAGCGGACAAGGCCAAGTCGACGCAACCGGGTTCGCGCAACGAGCCGCAGACGGAAGCTGCTCCCTTGACCTTCCACCGCGGCATGAACGGGACGAGGTCTCAGGGGCCGGCACTCTGAGCTTCTGACTGCACCCACCCCAGCTTAGGCGTGTGATCCGCCAATAGATCCGCGACACATGTCTGCCGACTGATGTGCGACATGCGGGCTAGGAATTGAGGTTGCGATCCGCGGTCGCTGGGCGCCGATGCTACGCCGGCGAGGGAGTTGGCGATGGCCTGCGGGTTTGCGTGCCCGGTACCGTTGCCGGGTGTTGTCGGTCGAGGATCGTGTTGCCGCTGCCATGACGTCTCCGTTGGAGAAGATTCTCGTTGCGGGGCAGGCGGTGAGGCCCGCGGAGGGCTTGGTCCGGCAGTGGGACCTCCCCGAAGCCGATCGGCAAGCGTTACTGCGGTGGGGACTGCCAGACGACGCTCTCGCGCGGCCGCGGTATCAGGCAGGGGCCGGTCCGGAGCTGGTGCCCAACCTCGCCGGGGAACGGGAGCGGAAGGAAGCATCGCCCGGGCAGCGGCTCTATACCCTGGTTCACTGGGGCCGGGAAGAATTACAGCTGCGGATCGGCGCTGTGGCCGGGACGGGCCGTGTGCTGAAGATCCAGCCGAAGCCAACCACGGCCGATGACCTTCACCCCGCGCTGCGGGAAGCCCACGCGGGCCTCTACCACCCGTCTGTCGAATTCTTCAGCTCGTCCGTGGCCCAGTTCGTCGAGGCCTCCTGGCGCTGTTCTGTGGCGATGCAGATCGCCGGCGAACTGTGGCAGGAGGAACCCGACAACAACAGGCCCTGGGAAGAGTACGAGGCATGGTTCAGCCGTCTCCACGACTGCGAACGGATCATCTTGGAGCACATCGAGCGGATCGACAGTCATGTCCGTGCTGACGACACCGGCACCCTCTGGGCGACGGTCGTCACCGAGCTCACCCACGCGGGCAACTGAGAACCAGGGCGTTCTGCTCGTCGAAGACCGCTGCAGTCGGCATGCCCGGCAGTCCGCCGGTCCGAGTGGGGGACGGGACCTACGAGTTGAGCGTCGCGGTGCGGGGTCGCTGGCCTCGTCCCGTTGATCAGCGTCTGGCCGGTCAGAGGTGGAGTCGCTCCGCCAGGCCGGCGATGTCGACTGTGACGAGGAGGCGTCGGGTCAGTTCGCGGAATCCTGTGCGTGCGTTGACGGCTCGCATTCCGGTGTTGGCGGCAGCGGTGGTGCTCGACAGGCGACGTACGTTCGGCAGTTCGTCCGCGAGTCGGAGGGCCATGGCGGCCTTTACCCAAGTCGCCAGTCCACGTCGTCGGTGCTCACCCACAACGACCGTGTCCTCCTGGCCCACGTCGACGGTCGAGCGGCCAACCTCCACCGCGGTGAATGCCGCCACCGCGGACGTGCCGGCGCCGACGGCGGCGGTGACCCACAGCTCGACACCGCGGTCGGCCCGTTCGCGCTCACTCCGGCGTACGAGATCGCGGTCCCACGCGACGGTCGCGCCCGGCGGCAGGTGGTTGTTCGGCGCATCGGCGATCGCGCGCTTTGCCACGGCATACGAGTCGACCAGGAGGTCCGGCGCGCGGCCGGCCCAGTGCACCAAGTGGTAACCGTCGTGGTCAGTGGCGACGCTCCGCTCAACGGCAGCGCGGTCGAGGGTCGCGAAATCCAGCACGTTGATGACGAGTTCGTCACCGACCGTGGCGCCGAGCTGGAGGGCATAACTCGCGCCGGGTGTGTCCGCGAGGACCGTAGTGGCGAGAATCTCCATGCCCGCAGCCCGCTGGTCACGGACCACTTCGGTGAGCAGCGCCCGGCCGACGCCGTGGCCGCGCATGGTGGGCAGGACATAGATCCGCGCAAAAGCCGTCTTCGGCTCGCCGGCGGGACGAACCTCCGCGGCACCGATCACAGTCCCTTCGAGATCACCAGCCCACCGAGTAGTCCTCGGGTCGGTGAGCTGCTCGCGGAGACGCTCAGAGGACTGAGGAGGTGCGGGAGCATACTCCCCGCGCTCGATCGCACCCACCGTACGCATCACGTCGCTCCATTCCGCAAGCCGTAACTCATCGACCTCAGGCCGGAGAACGTCAACACCGATACCGGGAATTCGCACGGCCCCCAGGCTAAACGCCCTCCAGACCATGGTCCGAACTACGACATTCAGCGGACTGCGAAAGTGGGTGGGCCACCAGACCGTCTACCGCCGTGCGAGGATTTTGGGAGTGAACCACCCGTAACCCCTTGTAGATAAGGGAACAGGCGTCGTGCCGCCTAGGCGGCAACCCCGAGAGCGCTGACGAGTGGACGTCCCAGCACTGCTGCGCAGGGTCGCCGACACGCTGGACGCCGTGACCACGTGCGGCTTCTCGAACCACCCGGGACCGTCTCGTACACGAGCAGCGTGATCTCATCCGTGCTGGGTGAGGGAACCTGTCGGGTGGCTCGGAACGATGGGGGACGGCGCGCGGCGTGCTCCGGACGTTGGGGTACGCGTGTGGCTTGTCCGTCAGCGGCCGAGTAGAGCGGGGATTCCGATGGTGGAAGACGCCGAAGTCGCGCAGGCCAGCGGCGAATCGCGGTTGCATCCGGAGTACGTCGCAGCGCTGGCCAGGCTGGCGTACGTGTGGGCCTATCCATGGTGAACATGGCCAACCGGCGCGCTCGGCTCGGTGCGGCGCCCGAACCGGGTCGGCTCGGTGGCGTGCTGCCGGCGTCGCCGACGGGGCAGATCGCGATGCTCAACGACTACATCGATCCGGGTCAGACCTTCATCGCCTGCCCCAACCAGGACGTGGTCTACGGGCTGGGGTTCTTCGCTCTCGACGAGCAACCGGTGGTTGTCCAGGTTCCTGACTTCGGCGACCGGTTCTTCGTCTACGCGTTCTATGATGCCCGCACCGATCAGTTCGGGCACGTCGGTTCACCGTACGGCAGCCCTCCCGGGCACTACCTGCTGGTCGGCCCGAGCTGGGACGGCGACGTGCCCGAGGGGATCGTCCAGGTGCATCGCAGCCCGACCACGTTGGCGAACGCGATCCCGCGCGTCTTCATGGACGACACCGACGACGACCGCGCGGCCATCCAGCCGCTGATCAACCAGGTCGTGGTCTACCCGCTGACCCGGTACGGCGGTGAGATGAAGACCAAGAACTGGTCCGACGTCCCCTCCTTCCCGGCCGAGGCCAACAGCAGCGGGGAGGAGACCAAGTGGGTCCAGCCCGAGACGTTCTTCGACCAACTGCCCGACGTACTGGACACCGTCCCACCGCTTCCCGGTGAGGAAACGCTGTACGGACAACTCCGGGCGCTGCTGGAGGCGGGACGGCGGGATCGATCGGTTCGGGTCGCGATGGACGACGCGGTGGCCGAATGCGACCGCGGCCTGGTCAAAGACTTCCTGCGCTGGGAGTACAACGGCAAACCCGCCGGCCGGGGCTGGAACCGCTCACTGCACAACGCCGAGTGGGGACTGGACTACTACAACCGGGCCGGGAGCGCCCGGTCGAACATGTTCGACAACCGGCCGCCCGAGACCCAGTACTACTACACCGACACCGACTCCGAGGGCACTGCACTCGATGGCAGCCGCACGTACCAGATCACCTTTCCTGCCGGTCAATTGCCGCCGGTCGACGGGTTCTGGTCGCTCACGCTGTACAACCAGCAGCACTTCTTCTTCCCCAACCAGCTGCGCCGCTACTCGCTGGGGACCAAGAACACAACGCTGACCTACGGCGAAGACGGATCGCTCACGCTGTACGCCGGAGCGACAAGCCCGGGCACCGACCAGCAAGCCAACTGGCTCCCGGCACCCGCGGCCCCGTTCTCCCTCTACCTGCGCGCCTACGCAGGGCGGCAAGCCGTCAAGGACGGAACCTGGACACCGCCGACAGTGACAATCGCCCAGGAATGAACCAGTCGTCGAAGCCCGCGGGCGCCTGATTGTATGGGAGGGGGTTCGGCGTGACGATGGGGACGGGGCGGCGGGCTCTCCTTGTGGGTGTGAGTTGGGGTGGTTGTCGTGCAGGAACGTCACATCGTGGTGCAGAGGCACATGTCGGCGGCCGCGGGTTCGGTCTGGCCTGTTCTGGCCGACTTTCCGAATCTTGCGCGGCACTGGGACGGGCTTCGGGGGACACAAGCCATTGGTGAGCAGACCAGTGGCGTGGGTGCCCGGCGGCATGTCGACCTGAAGCCGGTGGGCAGCATGGACGAGACCGTGACCGCCTGGGACGAGGGGCGGCGGATCGCTACCCGGAATCGTCCGAGCCGGTCGGTGCCGTTCAAGGCGGCCGAGTCGTCGCTGACGCTCGAGCCGGAGGCCGAAGGGACGCTGGCAACGTTCGACTATCGCTATGTGCCCAGGGGCGGCCCGATCGGGCGGCTCACCGGTCCGTTGATCGACAAGATGCTGACGGCAACCTTCACCGACATGCTGGCCGCGACCGAGACGGCCGCGCGGGCGAGCGGGTGACGGGACCGCGTGCCGTCAGAGCTTGGCGATCACTCCGCCGATGATCACCCAGACGAACAAACCGATGTTGAGGAGGAGGGCAAGCCAGGCCAGGGATTTGCCGCGTTGGCCGGACCATCGGATCTGGCGGAGGGCAGTGACGGACAGGTAGATGGAGACCGGGGAGCAGAACGGGACCGTGAGGAGAGCGGCAACGGCCTGGCGGCTCACGCCTGGGCGTCGGGGCTGGTACGCCGGGGCGGTGAACGGGTCGTTGTACGGCGGGGCCGTGTACGAATCCTGGCGCGGCGGGGCTGTGTACGAGTCCTGGCGCGGTCGTGGCGTGTAGGTGTCCCGGCGCGGTTGGGTGTACGAATCCCGGTAGGTGGTGCCGGCACCGGTGGACCATTCGAAGGGGTCGTCGTCGGGCTCGCGGCGTGGGTCCTGCTTCGGCGCGGTTGGTGGCTTGGGGTTCAGAAGGAGGGCGTAGTCCGCGCGCCGCCCAGGGTCGGAGAGGATCTCGTACGCGCGGTTCAGCTTGACCTGCTGCTCGGGATCGCCGCCTACGTCGGTGTGGTGGCTGCGGGACAGGCGGCGGTAGCTGCGTTTGATCTCCTCGGGGCCGGCGTCGCGGGCTACGCCCAGCAGCTTCCAGGGGTCGGCTCCGTCGAGGTCCCGGAAATCCCGGCGGGAGCTCATCGAGCGACGTCCGCCTGGTAGCAGGTCAGTCGCCAGGACGCTTGCTGCGGGTCGGCGCCGGTGGGCAGGGTGCGGTGGCCGGACGCGAACGTGACGGTCCGGTCGCCCGCGAGGTAGACCCACAGGTCGAGGTCTTCGTCGTTGCCGTAGTAGTAATACCGGTAGTGCTTGATGGCCTGCGACCCGAGGAACGGCGTCTGCAGCCGTTGCTGCGCTTCCAGCGGCAGGTTGCCGAGCGTGCCGCGCATGTCCTGCGTGAGCTCGAGCGCAGGCGGCGAGGGCTCGTCGCGCCCGCGGGACACGAGCGAACGCAGACCGCCGCGCGGCCTCGACGGTTGCTGCTGTACGACGGCGTGCTTGATACTCCCCGGCACGAACGCGTCGATCCGCACGCTCTGCGTCCGCTGTCCCTGGTTGTTGACGCGCGGCGTGGTCACGGCCAGGCCCTGAGGCCCGAACACGACGGCGTACGGCCGGTCGCGTTCACGCTCGTGCAGGTCGGCCCACCACTCGATCGAAGGTCCTACCTTGCGCTCGAGGTACGCCTTGACGTCGTCGTGGATCTCCGCCCACCAGTGGTACCGGTCCGGGCTCGGCACGAACCCGAGCGGTGCGGCCTCGTGCGCGGCAGGCATCCGCGACGCGGCCGCTGCGCGCTCCACGCCGCCACCTGCGGGCCTCTGCTCGGCCGGGCGTCCCCGAGAGTGCTCGGGCAGGTTGTCACGCGTCATGAGGGCAGCGGCGTTGGGCGGCATGCATAGTCGGCAGCTTCCAATACGGCGCGTATCCAGGTCAACTCTTGTCAGCCGAGAGCTGAGAGGGCTTTCGCGCGGAGCAGGACGTTGTCGAGCATCTCTTCGGTGAGCTTGCCGGTGAAGGTGTTCTGCTGGCTGGGGTGGAAGCAACCGAGAACGCTGACTTCGCCTTGTGGGGTTGGGATCCGGTACTCGACCGCGTGGCCGAACTTCGGCCGCGGCCGCGGTACGTCGGCGCCGAGCGCGACCAGTGCGGCGAGCAGGGCGTCGTACGCGAACTTGCCGAGGCAGACGATCGACCTGGTGCCCGGAAGGACCAGCTCGAGCTCGCGCCGGTACCACGGGGCGCAGGTGTCGCGCTCGCCCGGCGTGGGTTTGTTGGCGGGTGGGGCGCAGCGGACCGCGGCGATCATGCGCGTGCCGATGAGGTGCAGCCCGTCGCCTGCGTGTTCGCTCGTGGCCTGATTGGCGAGGCCGACGCGATGCAGGCTGGCGAACAGCCAGTCGCCCGAGCGGTCGCCGGTGAAGACGCGGCCGGTCCGGTTCCCGCCGTTCGCCGCCGGCGCGAGACCGACGATCAGGATCCGCGGCTCGGCGACACCCCAGCCCGCGATCGGCCGCCCCCAGTACGGCTGGTCCGCGAACGACTTCCGCTTGCCGACCGCAACGTCTTCGCGCCACTCGACGAGCCGCGGGCACGCCCGGCACACCGACACCCGCGCCTCGAGCTCCGCCAAATCGTCCGTCGCCGCGAGCCGCACCACCTCCGACGCATCACGCGCCACCGGAGTACGCCGCGCAGCGGGATCCTCCGGCCACCCGCTCCCCGGCGGCACCGGGCTGTCGAACAACTCCCCCGTCAACGGATGCGGAAGCTTCATCCGGACAGCCTAAAGGGCCGGGCCGGGGAGGATTTTCCGCCCGATTCGGCACACGATCCTCCCCGACCCGGATGGTCAGGCGGCCAGCTGCTCGACAGGTTGTGGAGCGGGGGCGGCCGGCGTACGGCGGTGGCTCGGGATGGCCAGGGCGAGTACGACGGCCGCGGCCGCGAAGGCGGACAGGAGGAGGAAGGTGTCGGTGAAGCCGGACTCGGCCGGGAGACCGGACGGCTGGATGTGGCCGGTGATGATGGAGCTGGCCAGCGCCGTGCCGATCGAGCCGCCGATGGTGCGGATGTTGGCATTCATGCCGGTGGCGGCGCCGGTCTGCTCGCGGGGGACGTTCTGCACGATCAGGCTGGTCATCGCCGCGTAGGCGAGCCCGAGCCCGACGCCGAACAGGGCCGTCGAGACCGCCACCTGCCATTGCGCCGCGTGGAACTCGGCGAACATCAGCGCCGCGACCAGGCTCAGCGCCGACCCGGAGACGACCTGCGCCTTGGCGCTGAACCGCGCCGCGAGCGGGCCGCTCATCGACCCGGTGATCGCCATCGTCACCAACATCGGCAGCATCAGCAGGCCGGCCTGCGTCACGCTCGCGCCGAAGCCGAACCCGGCCGCCTTGGGGATCTGCAGGAACTGCGGCACGAACGCGTACACCGCGAACATCGCCGCCCCGAACAGCAGCGCCACGAGATTCGTCGTCCAGACCGCCGGCCGGCGCATCATCCGCATGTCGATCAGCGGGTTCCGCGAGCGCAGCTCGACCATGATCCAGCCGGCGAACAGCACGACGGCCAGCCCGAAGAGCCCCGTCGTACGCAAGGAGCCCCAGCCCCACGACCGGCCGGTGCTCAACGGCAGCAGCAGCGCGATCAGCCAGCCGGACAGGAACGCGGCCGCGAGCCAGTCGATCCGGCCGGGGACGCGGTTCGGGGACTCCGGCACGTACCGCCGGACCAGCACCGTCGAGACCGCGACGACCGCCATCGGGATCCAGAACAGCCAGCGCCAGCCGAGCCACTCCACGATCGGGCCGGCGAGCACGATCCCCAGTCCGCCGCCGGCCGCGATGATCGCGGACACCACGCCGACCACCGACGGCACCCGCTCGGCCGGGAAATCGTCCCGGATGATCCCGAACGACAGCGGGAAGACGGCGCCGCCGACGCCCTGGAAGACCCGGGCGGCGATCAGGACGCCGACGTTCGGCGCGAGCGCGGCGATCAGGCAGCCGACCGCGAGCGCGATCAGTGCGACGAACAACGTGCGCTCCTTGCCGACCATGTCGCCGATCCGGCCGAGCAGCGGCGTGGCGACCGAGACCGAGAGCAGAAGCGCGGTGAAGACCCAGGTGACCGCGCCGGGAGTGGTGTGCAGGTCGTGCTGGATGACGGGCAGCGCCGGACTCACCAGCGACTGCAACATCGAGAACGAGGCGACGACCGTGGCGAGCACCGCCAAGGTCACGCGGGGGTTTCCAGACCTGATGACAGGCATGCAGAAGTCCTTCGAAAGGGGTGTGTGCGCCACACAGAGGGCGCGAGATCTCCCCGGCCTGGTAAAGTCGAGGTATGCCTCCACTATAACGGAGGGTTGCCTCCGCTATCAACTGGCTAAGGTGATCGAATGGAGCAGAGCAGGCCTGTGTTGCAGGTCGACGTACGGCGGCCGCAGCGGGCGGACGCGCGGCGCAACTTCGACGCACTGCTGGCCGCCGCCCGGGACGCGTTCGCGAGCAAGGGCGTCGGCGCGTCGCTCGAGGACATCGCCCGGCAGGCGGGCGTCGGGATCGGCACCCTGTACCGGAACTTCCCGGCCCGTCAGGACCTGCTGAACGCGGTCTACTTCGGCGAGATCGAGGAGCTGTGCCTCGCGGCGGAGCAGGCCGCCGACCTCCCGCCGTGGGAGGCGCTCACCACCTGGTTGCACCGCTTCGTCGGGTACGCCGCGACGAAACGCGCGATCTGGGAGTCGCTGAACCGGGAGGCCGACAGCTTCAAGGCAGCCCGCGAGGCGATGTACGCCGCCGGCGCACCGCTGTTCGAGCGCGCCCAGGAGGCGGGCGAGGCCCGTAAGGACGTGTCGTTCGACGACCTTCTCCGCATGGTCAGCGGATTGACCGCCGCCGGCTTCGTCGACCAGGCACAGCGCGACCGCGTCCTCAGCATCGCCCTCGACGGCGTCCGCGCGCGTTAACCGAGCGACAGCGCCACGCCGTCGAGGATGTCGTGTTCGGAGACGGTGAGGGTGTCGACGGGGAGGCGGTCGACGAGGCGTTGCAGGATGAGGGCGCCGGCGCCGATGACGTCGACCCGGCCGGGGTGGATCGAATGGACGGCTGCCCGGGCCGCTCGGGTCGAGGTGGTCAGCCACGTGGTGGTGTCGCGGAGCTGAGTCGTGCTGAGGCGGGCGTGGTGTACGGCGTCGCGGTCGTACTCCGGGAGGTTCAGGGCGACCGCGGCGACAGTGGTCGCCGTACCTGCGACGGCGATCAGGGCCCGCGCGTCGGCCAACGGGACCTTGGTGCCGGCGAGCAGGGCGTCGATGTCCTGGGTGATCGCGGCCAACTCGGGCTCGGAGGTCGGGTCGGTGGTGACATGGCGTTCCGTGAGGCGGACGGAGCCGATGTCGAGGGACTCGGCGGCGATGACGCCGGTCGCGTCGCCGAGGACGAGCTCTGTGGAGCCGCCGCCGATGTCGGCCACCAGGTACGGCGCGGGCAGGTCCAGGGACGTGGTGGCCCCGCGGAAGCTCAGCTCGGCCTCTTCGGTGCCGGTGATGATCTCCGGTCGTACGCCGAGGCGCTCCTCGATGCCGGCGGCGAACGTGTCCCGGTTGCTGACGTCGCGGGCGGCGGAGGTGGCGACGAAGCGCAGCCTGCTGACGGCCTTGGACTGGATGACAGCTGCGAAGTCTTCGGCGGCCTTGAAGACCCGGGCCAGGGCTTCCGGCGCGAAAGCGCCCGTCGCGTCCACGCCCTGACCGAGCCGGACGATCGTCATCCGACGGTCGACCTCGACCAGTTGACCGTCGACGAGGTCGGCGATCAGCAACCGGATCGAATTGGTCCCGCAGTCCACCGCCGCAACCCGCACACCCGGGTCAGACACAGGGGCCCCGGCGGCCCCAGTCCTCCAGGGCTTCGAGGGCCTCGTCGCCCAGCGGGTTGACGCCCGGGCCCGCCGCCAGGGAGTGGCCTACCAGGACGTGGAGGCACTTGACGCGGTTCGGCATGCCGCCGGCGGTGATCCCGGCGATCTCCTCGACGTGTTCGATCGACTCACGGTGCGCGAGGTACGACTCGTGGGCCGCGCGGTACCGGGCGGCCAGATCCTCGTCGGACTCCAGCCGGTCCGTCATCTCCTTCATCAGACCGGAGGACTCGAGCGTGCCGATCGCGGACGCGAGCCGCGGGCACGTCACGTAGTACGTGGTGGGGAACGGCGTACCGTCCGGGAGCCGCGGCTCGGTCTCGACCACGTCGGGCAGGCCGCAACTGCAGCGATGCGCGATCGACCGGATCCCGCGGGCGGTGCGGCCGAGCTGCTTGCTGACCGCTTCCTCGTCCGACATGCTCACCGGGTCGCCTCGGGGGTCGGTGTGAGGATCGTCGACGGGGTCGGCTTGGCGGGAGCCGGAGTGGCCGGCGCCGGCGGCGTGCCCGCGCCCTCGACGCTCCCCCACAGCTTGGTGTACCAGGTCGGCTTCTGCGCGTCCGTCGTACCGTCCGAGGGCGCGGACGGCTCCGGTGGGGCACCGACCGGCTTACCGTCCGCGCCGATCACGCGGTACCCGACCTCGCCGGGCATAACCCATCCGAGTCGTTGCCGTGCCTGTGCCTTCACGTAGGCGTCGTCGCCCCAGCGGGAGATCTCGTCGTTCAGCTCGGCGACCCGCTTCTCGCGGTCCCGGATCTCCTGCTGCAACGCGCTGACCTGCTGGTGCTGGTCGAACCAGACCCGCAGGCTCTGCGCGTACGACACGATCAACGCGCCCAGTACCAGCAGGACGACGGCCGCGCGCCCGGTCAGGTTGCGCGACCCGCGGGTCCTGGCGGGCTCGGCCGACGTCCCCGCCGTACGGCGTTTGGGCTGGTCGCCCCGCCGGGCCGGTGGGCGCGACTGGGTCCGGCTCGACGGACGCGAGCCGGGTCGTGCACCGGAATCCCGACGGGACGGCATAGCTGAACCTCCCCAAAAATCAGACGCAGTATCAGCCCTGGAAGCGCGGGAAGGCCGAGCGACCGGCGTACGTCGCCGCGTCGTCGAGCTCCTCCTCGATCCGGAGCAGCTGGTTGTACTTGGCGGTGCGGTCGGACCGGGCCGGGGCGCCGGACTTGATCTGGCCGCAGTTCGTCGCGACCGCCAGGTCGGCGATCGTGGTGTCCTCGGTCTCGCCGGAGCGGTGGCTCATCATGCAGGTGAAGCCGTTGCGGTGGGCCAGGTCCACGGCGTCCAGGGTCTCGGTCAGCGAGCCGATCTGGTTCACCTTGACCAGCAGGCTGTTCGCCGACTTCTCGGTGATGCCGCGCTGCAGGCGCTCGACGTTGGTGACGAACAGGTCGTCGCCGACCAGCTGGATCTTGCTGCCGAGCTCACCGGTGATGGCCTTCCAGCCGTCCCAGTCCTCCTCGTTCAGCGGGTCCTCGATCGAGACGATCGGGTACGACGCGACCAGGTCGGCGTAGTAGGCGATCATCTCGTCGGCGGACTTCTTGCCGCCCTCGAACGCGTACACGCCGTCGGTGAAGAACTCGCTCGCGGCCACGTCCATCGCCAGCGCGATGTCCTTGCCGAGCTGCAGGCCGGCCTTCTCGACCGCGACCGCGATCAGGTCCAGGGCGGCCCGGTTGCTGTCCAGGTTCGGCGCGAAGCCGCCCTCGTCGCCGAGGCCGGTGGACAGGCCGCGCTCCTTCAGCACCGCCTTCAGCGCGTGGTACACACCGGCGCCCTGCATCAGCGCCTCGCCGTACGTCGCGGCGCCGATCGGGGCGATCATGAACTCCTGCACGTCGACGTTGCTGTCCGCGTGCGCGCCGCCGTTGAGGATGTTCATCATCGGCACTGGCAGGACGTGCGCGTTCGGGCCGCCGACGTAGCGGAACAGCGGCAGGCCGGAGCTGTCCGCCGCGGCCTTCGCGACCGCCAGGCTGACGCCGAGGATGGCGTTCGCGCCCAGCTTGGCCTTGTTCGGCGTACCGTCCAGGTCGAGGAGCGCGTGGTCGATCAGGCGCTGCTCGTGGACGTCGTACCCGACGATCTCCTTGTCGATGTCCTCGAGGATCGCGGTGACGGCCTTCTGCACGCCCTTGCCGCCGTAGCGGTCCTTGTCGCCGTCGCGCAGCTCGACGGCCTCGAACTGGCCGGTGGACGCGCCCGACGGGACGGCCGCGCGGGCAATGGTGTCGTCGTCGAGCAGAACCTCGACCTCGACAGTGGGGTTGCCGCGCGAGTCGAGGATCTCGCGCGCGCCGACGGCCTCGATGGTGGCCACATTGACTCCCAAGTTCTCGATGACGAATCGCTGCTGAGCCTAGTCCCCAGACCAGCAGGCTCAGTGGACCGCGTCGACCCTAACAATCGCATCCGGAGGTACCTCGCGCGTCAGTAACACTCCGTTGGGGGCCCGATAGACGGCGAGATCGCCGCAATCCACGCCCAGCAAGACTTCTACTCTCGTCCGCCGCCCGACGTGGCTGTCCTTCGAGGGCGCCAGATGGACATGCGTACGCCGTCCCGCACGCAATCCCTCACGCTGGATCGCTGCGACGGCGGCCCGATTCGTGCCGTGCCACAGCAGATCCGCCGGGTAAACCCGTTCCCAACTGTTCTCCAACGCTTCACGTGTCACCGGCATCCCGGCCAGCGAATGCCCCTGGCACGCCCGGATCCGCTCCCCGTCGACCTGCAGCCGCTGCTTGTCGTTCTCCCGCACCGCGACGTCCAGCCGCTCGCGGGTGAGCCCGAGAACCCGCAGTACGTCGGTGATCACGACCCAGCCGTCCGCACTCATCGTGAGGTCGTACTCACCCGCGGTGTGACGGAGCAGACGGGAGATCGCTCTGCTGTCGCGGCTCATGGCAGGAAAGTACTAGTGCCCGAAGGAGCGGCGGGCGTCGACCAGGCCCTTGTGGTTGTCTTCGGGGCCGGAGATGCCGGTCAGGAGGTTGTTGGTGATGCGCCACGCGAAGTAACCGGCCTGGACCGCGTAGCGGACGCGCAGGAAGGTGTTGAGGCCACGCTCGACCTCGTCGGTGAGGTCAGGGCGCCGGCGGAGGTACGCCGGTACGACGGGCTCGTCGTTGTACATCCGGGCCGACGCGACGTCGTACAGAATCGGGCCCCGCATCGCGCTCCCCCAGTCGATCAGCGCGACCTGCCCGTCCGGCTGCCGCACGAACGCCTCGGCCGCCGGGTCGCCGTGCAGCCAGGACCAGGACAGCGGGCCGAGCGCAACAGCGTCGGCAATCGCCCCCTCCACCGCCGGACGGATCCAGGGCTCGAGGTCCAGGCACTCCTCGAACGGCAGCAGGAACCGCAACCAGTCGGCGAGGTCGCCACGCTCGACGGCGGCGGCCGAGTGCACACGCCCGAGCAGGTCCCCGATGGCCGCGTGATCCGCCACGGTCAACGGCACGCCGTCGATGTACTCCAGAACCGCGACCTGCCGCCCGTCGACGCACTCGACGTACCGGCCGTGCTTGCTGGCCCGCGGACGGCCGGTCCGGATCCCGGCATCGTCGAGCCGCGCGGCCAGCTGCAGCCCCGGCTCGAACCCCAAGTCGCCGGCGCCCACGGCCTTCAAAACCACCCGCCACTCGTCCGCGCACGCCAACCAGACAGCCGAATTCATCCCACCCGTCAGCACCTCGACCCGCACCGGCTTCAGGTCCCAGTACTCCCGCAGTACCCCGGCAACATCCACCCGCCCCACCCTGCCAGCCGAGCCCGGCGCCGTACATCCGATTTCCGGAGACGAGGAAGACCGGCGAACGGGCCGCAGCAGGTCAGGAGGACTCGGCGGCGCGGATCTCGGTGGCCAACTGTTGTACGGCGACGCGGAGGGACTGTTCTGCGTCGATGCCGAGCGTGCGGGCCTCGCGGACGACGGCCAGCAGTTGGTGGCCGATGCGGTCGGCGTCCGAGTCGCCGGGAGTGGCGAACTCGGCCGGAAGGACCTTCGCGGCGCGGCCCAGGACCTTGTCGGCGAGGGCGAGGGCGGGGAGGGCGAGCGGGATGCCTTCGAGGACCGAGGAGCGTTGTTTCTCGGCGGCCTTGATGGTTTCCCAGTTCGCCTCGACGGCGGCCGCGTCGGCGGCGTCGACCGAGCCGAAGACGTGCGGGTGGCGGCGGATCAGCTTCTCGACGATGCCGCCGGCCACGTCGTCGACCGTGAAGCCTTCCTCGTCGTCCTCCGCGACCCGGGAGTGGAACACGACCTGGAGCAACAGGTCGCCGAGCTCCTCGCGCAGGTGCTCACGGTCCCCGGTGTCGATCGCCTCGAGCGTCTCGTACGTCTCCTCGAGCAGGTACTTCGCCAGGCTCTCGTGCGTCTGCTCCTGGTCCCACGGGCAGTTGCGCCGCAGCCGGTCCATCACCCGGACCAGGTCGATCAGGCGCGAACCCGGGACGTCGTACGAGCCGTGCAGGATCTCCACCGCGTACGACGGCTCGCGGACGAGCTCGTCGGACACGACGCGGAGCAGGCCGGGCTCGCCGTCGTCACCGGTCAGCCACACGACTTGGCGCCCGGCGGCGGCCGCCGCCGACAGCCACGTCCACGCCGCGGAGACCCCAGCCTCGACCTGGGTGACGACGAGGCCGGAGCCGATCACCGCCTGGACGTCGGGACGGTCGGGCCCGCCCGCCGCGCCGATCTCGTCGGCGGCCTCGAGGGCCTGCCAGGTGGCGCGGGTGAGCAGCCCGGGGGCGACACGAGGGCTCGTGAGGACGACCTTGATCCCGCCGGCGGACTCGTCAGCCATGCGGCGTCGTCAGCCCTGGCCCTGCTGCTGGGCGGACTCGGCGGCCTTGCGCTTCGCGGCGGTCTGGTCGGACTCCTGCGACAGCGACCCGGAGATCGTGGTGTCCAGGCGGCCGTTGGTCCACTGGCCGTAGCGCGGGGACACCGTGACCTTGATGTCCTTCGCCGCCTCCTTGACCGCTGCCGACCCCGCCTGCAGCTGCTGCTGCGCGTCGGCGGTGTCCAGCCGGCCGTTGCCACCGGCGAGCTTCGCCGAGGTGACCGCACCGGCGGCGATCTCCTTCAGGAACGCGCTGCTCAGCGGGTCGGCCTGGAGCTTCTTGGTGACCTGGTCGTTGAACATCAGCGGGATCGCGGCCGCGACCTCGGCGTCGCTGACCGAGATCGACTTCTGCTGCCCGACCTGCACGGTCAGCTCGTCGCTGACCATCTGGTTGACGATCGCCGGAACCGGCACGCTCTCGCCGACCGCCGCCGAGAACGCGCGGGCGGTGTCGTCGACGTGGCTGCTGCTGATCTCCGTCCCGCCGACCACGGCGGCCGCGCCCGGGTGGGTTCCCGCCGCACAACCACCGGTCAGCAGCACCGTCGCCGCCACCACACCGAGAGCCCGAAGCCGTGTGCTCACCGAATCTCCTCGCGTTCCTGTCATCTTCTGCCCCGCCCCACCATCCCGGTCGGGCAGATTCACGCCGGCACCACAATAGGTTCGGCGATCACGTCGTCGATCAACCGGGTGCACCACTGCAGCAGCTCCTGGTCGCGGAGCGGCTGCCCGCCGATCTGCCTGGTCGCAGGTCTCGGCACCAGAATGGTATGCAGTTGCGGCTTCACCAGACTCTTCGGGTACAGCCTGTTCAGCCGCAGCACCTTCGAGTCGGGTAGCTCGACCGGCCCGAACCGGATCATGTTGCCCTGCAGCGTGACGTCGTGCAGCCCCGCCCGGCGGGCGTGGTTGCGGAACTTCGCCACCTCGATCAGGTTCAGCACGGCCTGCGGGATGTCGCCGTACCGGTCGTGCAGCTCCTCGACCAGCTCGGCGATGCTGGTTGATACCTCCCCCGCCCCACCGCCCCGGTCGTCGTCACGGACCGCCGCGAGCCGCTGGTACATCTCCAGCCGCAGCCGCTGCGACGGGATGTAGTCGTGCGGCAGGTGCGCGTCGATCGGCAGCTCGATCTTGACCTCGGGCTCCTCGGCCTGGGTGTCGCCGCGGTACTCCGCGACCGCCTCGCCGACCAGCCGGACGTACAGGTCGAAGCCGACGTCCGCGATGTGCCCGGACTGCTCGCCGCCGAGCAGGTTGCCGGCGCCGCGGATCTCCAGGTCCTTCATCGCGACCGCCATCCCGCCGCCGAGGTCCGCGTGCTGGGCGATCGTCGCCAGCCGGTCGTGCGCGGTCTCGGTGAGCGGCTTCTCCGGCGGGAAGAAGAAGTACGCGTACGCCCGCTCGCGGCCGCGGCCGACCCGGCCGCGGAGCTGGTGCAGCTGGGACAGGCCGAGCAGGTCGGAGCGCTCGACGATCATCGTGTTCGCGTTCGAGATGTCGATCCCGGACTCGACGATCGTCGTACACACGATCACGTCCGAGCGCTTCTCCCAGAAGTCCTGGATGACCTGCTCGAGGGTGTGCTCGTTCATCTGGCCGTGCGCGACGCTGACCCGGGCCTCCGGCACCAGCTGGCGGATCCGGGCGGCGGCCTTCTCGATCGTGTTCACCCGGTTGTGGACGACGAAGACCTGGCCCTCGCGGAGCAGCTCGCGCCGGATCGCGGCGGTCACCTGGTGCTCGTCGTACGCGCCGACGAAGGTCAGCACCGGGTGCCGCTCCTCGGGCGGGGTGGCGATCGTGGACATCTCGCGGATCCCGGTGATCGACATCTCCAGCGTCCGCGGGATCGGCGTCGCGGACATCGTCAGGACGTCGACCGCGGTCCGCAGCCGCTTCAGCTGCTCCTTGTGCTCGACGCCGAACCGCTGCTCCTCGTCGACGATCACAAGGCCGAGGTCCTTGAACGCGACCTCGCCGCTGAACAGCCGGTGGGTTCCGATCACCACGTCGATCGACCCGTCGGCGAGACCGTCGACGGTGGCCTTGGCCTCCTTGTCGGTCTGGAACCGCGACAGCGGCGCCACGTTCACCGGGAACGCGGCGTACCGCTCGGCGAACGTCGCGTAGTGCTGCTGCACGAGCAGCGTCGTCGGTACCAGTACGGCGACCTGCTTGCCGTCCTGCACCGCCTTGAAGGCCGCCCGGACCGCGATCTCGGTCTTGCCGTACCCGACGTCACCGCAGACGATCCGGTCCATCGGCATGACGCGTTCCATGTCGTGCTTCACGTCGTCGATGGTGGACAGCTGGTCGGGCGTCTCCACGAACGGGAACGCGTCCTCGAGCTCGCGCTGCCACGGGGTGTCCTTGGCGAACGCGTGCCCCTTGGTCGCCTGGCGCGCGGCGTACAGCTTGATCAGCTCGCCGGCGATCTGGCGGACCGCCTTGCGGGCGCGGCCCTTGCGCTTGGCCCAGTCGCCGCCGCCCATCTTGTCCAGGCTCGGCTGCTCGCCGCCGACGTACCTGGTGACCTGGTCGAGCTGGTCGGTCGGCACGTACAGCCGGTCGCCGGGCTGGCCGCGCTTGCTCGGCGCGAACTCGATCACGACGTACTCGCGGGTGGCCTTCTGGGACCCGGTGCCGACGGTGCGCTGCATCATCTCGACGTACCGACCGACACCGTGCTGCTCGTGCACGACGTGGTCGCCGGGCTGCAGCTCCAGCGGGTCGATCGTCTTCTTGCGGCGCGACGGCATCCGTTGCTGGGAACGGCGTTCGGCCGCCGAGCGCTGGCCGGACAGGTCGTTCTCGGTGAGCACGGCGAATTTGATGCCGTCAGCAACGAACCCCTGCTCGAGCTGGCCCTGTGAGATGAGCACGACCCCGGGCTCGGGGATCTCCTCGATGCCTTCGACGACGCGAGCCGGCAGCTCGGCCTCGGAGAACACCTCGGCCAGGCGCTGCGCGGGGCCGTGGCCCTCGGTCACGCAGACGACGCGCCAGCCGTCCCGCAGCCAGCCGCGGATGTCCTCGGTCGCCGCCGCGGTCTCACCGCGGTACGGGTCGACCTCGTGGGCGGCGAGGATCCGGCTGGTGACGGCACCGGCCTCGGTGTCGATGTCGAACGCGACCCGCTCACCCATCGAGTCCCGCAGCTCGGGCTGGTCGGTCGGCGCGGCCGCGAACGGCGACAGGCTCCACCAAGCCAGGCCGTTGCCCAGTGCGTGCGACCGGACGTCGCCGAGCGATACGTACGCCGCCGCGCCCAGGTCGATCGGGGCCTCGCCGCCGCCGGCGGCCGCGGCCCACGACGCCTCCAGGAACTCCTGGCTGGTCGCGACCAGGTCGTGCGCCCGGGCGCGGACCCGCTCCGGGTCGCTGACGACCACGTGCGTCCCGGCGGGCATCAGGTCGACGAGCAGCTCCATGTCGTCGACGAGCACCGGAGCCAGCGACTCCATGCCCTCGACCGCGTGGCCTTCGGCGAGCTTCTCGAACAGCTCGGCCAGCTCGGGGTGTTCCTTCGCCAGTACGGCGGCCCGCGCGCGGACCTCGTCGGTGAGCAGCAGCTCGCGGCAGGGCGGTGCCCACAGGCCGTGCTCGGCGATCTCGAGTGAGCGCTGGTCGGCGACCGCGAAGTACCGGATCTCCTCGACGTCGTCACCGAAGAAGTCCACCCGCAGCGGGTGCTCCTCGGTCGGCGGGAAGACGTCGATGATGCCGCCGCGGACCGCGAACTCGCCGCGCCGCTCGACCAGGTCGACCCGGTGGTACGCCGCACCGGCGAGCCGCTCGACGACGTCCTCGAGCTCGACCGTGTCGCCGACATGCAGCTGGACCGGCTTCAGGTCCGCGAGGCCGGCGACCTGCGGCTGCAGGACGGACCGCACCGGCGCGACCAAAATCTTGATCGGGCCGGTCGTCTCGTCGGACGGATCCGGGTGCACGAGCCGGCGCAGCACGGCCAGCCGCCGGCCGACGGTGTCGGACCGCGGGCTGAGACGCTCGTGCGGGAGGGTCTCCCAGGCCGGGTAGTACGCGACGGTGCCCGGCTCCTCGACGAGGCACTGCAGGGCCTCGGTGAGCTCCTCGGCCTCGCGGAAGGTGGCGGTGACGGCCAGCACCGGCCGGCCGGCGCCGTTCTGCGCCGCGGCGATCGCGGCGAGCAGGACCGGGCGCACCGGCGTCGGCGCGCTCAGATCGAGCGTCGTGACCCCGTCGTTGCGGGCGTCACGGACGGCCTCGGACACCACCGGATCGGTGATCAGGGTGTCGACCAGACCGCTGAGCTTCACGAGTTGTACTTCCCTTGGGTGGACTCGAGGCCGTCGGTGAGCAGCGACTCGACCGCGTCCGCGGTCCGGTCGACGGCGAACGGAAGGTCCTTGCGTTCGGCCGCGGAGAACTCGTTGAGGACGAAGTCGGCGGGCGCTTGCCGGCCCGGCGGACGACCCACACCGAACCGGACTCGATAGTACTCACCAGTGCCAAGCGATTTGCGCAGCGCTTTCAGCCCGTTGTGGCCGTTGTCCCCGCCGCCGAACTTGCACCGCAGGACACCGAAGTCGATGTCCAGCTCGTCGTGCACGACAAGCAGGTTGGCCGGATCCAGCTTGAAGAACTTCAGCAGCCCGGAGACCGGGCCGCCGGACTCGTTCATGTACGAGCGGGGCTTGGCCAGCACCGCCCGCAGGCCGCTGATCCGGGTCTCGATCACCTCGGCCTTGACCTGCTTGCTCTGCTTCCACTTCGCACCCGACCGGGCGGCCAGCTCGTCGGCGACCAGATGCCCGATGTTGTGCCGCGTACGGGCATACGAAGGGCCGGGATTCCCCAGTCCGACGACCAACCACACGTCGTCCGCCACGGATCCCGGCCCTCCCGAAGATGTCTGGTGCTGCGGCAGAGGTTACTCGGCCGCGGCGGCCACCGGCTCCTCGGCCGCGGTCGGCTCGTCGCGCTCGATGCCCGCCTCGGCCTCGGCCTCGGCCAGCTCGCCCTCGACCTGCTCGGCGGTGGGCTGCGCGGTGACGTTGACGATCAGCGTGTCGGGCTCGATCGCCAGCGTGGAACCGGACGGCAGGGTCAGGTCGGACGCGTGGATCTGGGCGCCGATCTCCAGGCCCTCGATGGAGACGACGATGCTCTCCGGGATGTGCGTCGCCTCGGCCTCGACCAGGACCGCGGCGTGCTCGGTGACGACCAGCGCGTCGGACGCGGCCTCGCCCTCGAGGTGCACCGCGACCTCGACCTGGACCTTCTCGCCGCGGCGGACGATCACCAGGTCGACGTGCTCGATGAAGCCCTTCAGCGGGTCGCGCTGGACCTGCTTCGGCAGCGCCAGGTGCGACTCGCCGCCCTCGACCTCGATCATCAGCAGGGCGTTGGCGGTCTTCAGGGCCAGCATGGTGTCGTGACCAGGCAGCGTGATGTGCACCGGGTCGGTGCCGTGGCCGTACAGGACGGCAGGGACCTTGTTGTCCCGGCGGATTCGGCGGGCAGCACCCTTGCCGAACTCGTTGCGCGCTTCGGCTTGGATCTTGACCTCGGCCACGAGATGACACTCCTCAAAAGCGTTGCGGTGATCTGTTGACTGGATGGAACTCGGCTGCGGCCTCAGCGGGCGCCTGCTGACCCCGAGAAGGCGTCAGGCAACGAACCACCGCGTCGATCACGGAGCCGCGCCCAACAGTTCCGGGGGGCGTCCCTCGCCGAGGCAACCAAAACAGTCTACCCACGAGCCTGCCCAGACGGGAAATCCGTCCTCCTGGGGCACTTTGCTCCGGCGACGGCGAGGTTCCCGGTGACCCGTTGCCGCACCCGATCTTCGGCGCGTTGCCGAGGTCGGCGCCGCTCGTCCTGCGGGGCTAGGGCCTAGGTGAGTCTGGTCCAGACCTGACGGAGCGCCCGGGCCGCGTCGCCCTCGAGGCCGGCGGCGTCCAGGGTCTCGGCGAGCTCGTCGAACTCGGGGCCCCAACGCCACGCGACGCTGCGGAGCTGCTCGGGCAGTCCCGGATCCTTCAGGGATCCGGCGTCCGCCCGGATCTGCTGCGCGACCAGCGCGTCCGTCACGCCGTGCTTGTCCGCCAACTGGAACGCGAGCACCGCCAGCGCCGCCTTGCCCTTGTTGTAGAGCGCGTACGACGACTTGGCCGCGCTCGCCGCACCCGGTTCGGCGCCGACCACCATCGGCGTGACCGCCGTACCGGCCCACAACCCCGCCGCGGTCCCGGCCTCCGCGCCCGACAACATCAGATGCGTCGGGCTCGCCCCACCCGTCGGCGGCGGCCCGATCACGCCGGCGTCCACGAACGTCGCCTCGGGTACGGCGGAGCGCGCCTCCGCCAGCGACGCCGGGGACAGCGGGTTCGCCTCGACGTACAGACCGCTGAAGCCCGCACCGCCGACCTGCCGGGCGATGTCGACGGCGCCCTGCGGCGCGCAGGAGCAGAGGATCGCCTCCGCGGCCCCGACCGCCTCGGCGAACGGCGTACCGATCAGACCGGCCTCGTCTGCCCGCGCCTTGCTGGCGGCACTGCGGCCGTCCGGCACCCAGTGCACCTCGTGACCGGCGACAACCAGCTGCGCAGCGAGTTTCGAGCCCATCGCTCCCGGGTGGAACACGGTGATCCGCATGCGGCGTCCGATCCTCGATTCGGTCAGTTACCGCCCAACCTATGTCAGTCACCGTCCCCGGCGAACCGTTGTCACATCGCCGTGCCCGGGTGCAGCGTGGACAGGAACAGCGGTTCTCAGGGGGAGGGTTTCATGAGCGAGAACGCGATCGGGCGCCGGCAGGCGCTGAGGGGTGCGGGAATGGCAGCAGGAGGCGTCGCCGTCGCCGGTCTGGCGGCGACCACACCGGCGATGGCGGACAGCGGCGGCGGGTTGCTGGGCAGCTGGATCTGCACGCGGCAGGACGACGGATCGCCCGACAAGGTCCGCCTGGTGCTGAGTTTCGCGGGCGGCGGGGTGATCGTGTCGCACGACATCAGCCCGGCGGGGCCGCCTTTCACCGGGACCTGGGCATCGCACGGGAAGTCTTTCCGGCTGACGATGTGGACCGGGACCGCCGGTGAACAGGGGCCGGAATCGGTCGGGCCGACGATCCGCGTGCAGGCCTGGGGCTCGGTGTCCCACGGCACGATCACGGCGAAGTACCGCTTCACCGTGTTCGCACCGGGCAGCCTCAGCCAGGTCGTGGACTCCGGCACCGGAAAGCTGAGCGGACGCCGGATCACCGCCTGACAGGCGCCGGCACTGCTGGGACGCGGCGGCGCGACTGGACGCCGCCGCGTCGGGAGGTCGCGGTCAGGCGCGGCCGTCGAACAGGCTGGTGACCGAGCCGTCCTCGAAGACCTCGCGGATGGCCCGGCTGATCAGCGGCGCGATCGACAGCTCGGTGAGCTTGTCGAAGCGGCGCTCCTCGGCGATCGGCAGCGTGTTGGTGACGATCACCTCGCTGGCCTGGCAGTTCTTCAGCCGGTCCACCGCCGGGCCGGACAGGATCGCGTGCGTGGCCGCGATCACCACGCCGGCGGCGCCCTCGGCGTACAGCGCGTCGGCGGCCTTGGTGATCGTGCCGGCGGTGTCGATCATGTCGTCGACCAGGATGCAGACCCGGCCCTTGACCTCACCGACGACCCGGTTCGCGACCGTCTCGTTCGGACGGTCGATGTCGCGGGTCTTGTGGATGAACGCCAGCGGCGCGTTGTTCAGCCGTGCCGACCACTGCTCGGCGACCTTGATCCGGCCGGCGTCCGGCGACACCACAGCCAGTTGCTGGTCGCCGTACTTCTCGGCGACGTACGAGCTGAGGATCGGCAGCGCCATCAGGTGGTCCACCGGGCCGTCGAAGAAACCCTGGATCTGCGAGGTGTGCAGGTCCACGCAGATCAGCCGGTTCGCGCCCGCGGTCTTGAACAGGTCGGCCATCAGCCGGGCCGAGATCGGTTCCCGGCCGCGGTGCTTCTTGTCCTGCCGGGCGTACCCGTAGAACGGGAGCACCACGGTGATCCGCTTGGCCGACGCCCGCTTCAGCGCGTCGACCATGATCAGCTGCTCCATGATCCACTCGTTGATCGGCGAGGTGTGGCTCTGGATCACGAACGCGTCGCTGCCCCGGACCGACTCCTCGAACCGGACGTAGATCTCGCCGTTGGCGAAGTCGTACGCCTGGGTCGGCACCAGACCGGACCCGAGCTCCTCGGACACCTCCTCGGCGAGACCGGGATGCGCCCGGCCGGAGAAAACCATCAGGTTCTTCTCGGTGGTTCGTTTCATCCCGCTCATCGCCCGCGCCTCCCGTTGTCCTCGTACCGCTCAGGCCTGCTCGTCCGGCTGGTCCGCCGGCTGCTCCACCGGCTGCTCGGCGAGCGCCGCCTCGGCCGCCGCGGCGGTCTTGGTGCCGGCCCGCTTGCGCGCGACCCAGCCCTTGATGTTGCGCTGCCGGCCGCGGGCGACCGCGATCTCGCCCGGGCCGACGTCCTCGGTGAGCGCCGTGCCGGCCGCGAGGTACGCGCCGTCCGCGATCGTCCGCGGCGCCACCAGCACCGAGTTGCTGCCGATGAACGAGTGCTTGCCGACGTGCGTCGGGTGCTTCGCGACACCGTCGTAGTTCGCGAAGATCGTGCCGGCGCCGATGTTCGCGCCCTCGCCGATCGTCGCGTCGCCGGCGTACGTCAGGTGCGGGACCTTGGCGCCGTCGCCGATGGTGGAGTTCTTGGTCTCCACGAACGTGCCGATCTTGCCCTTCACGCCGAGCTTGGTGCCCGGGCGCAGGTACGCGAACGGGCCGACGCTGGCCTGCGGGCCGATCTCGGCGCCGGAGCCGTGGGTGCGGATGATCGTCGCGCCGGCCCCGACGGTGATGTCGGTGAGCGTGGTGTCCGGGCCGATGGTGGCGCCCTCGTCGACCGTGGTCGCCCCGTGCAGCTGGGTGTTCGGCAGCAGGGTGACGTCGCGGGCGACCTGGACGGTCTGGTCGACCCAGGTGGTGTTCGGGTCGACGACCGTCACGCCCGCACGCATCAGGCGGGTGAGCGTACGCCGGTTCAGCTCGGCGCGGAGCGTGGCGAGCTGGACGCGGTCGTTGACGCCCTCGGTCTGCATCGCGTCGCCGGTGACGTGCGACCCGACCCGCTTGCCGTCGTTCCGGGCGATGCCGATCACGTCGGTCAGGTAGAGCTCGCCCTGGGCGTTGTCGGTGGTCAGCCGGCTCAGGCCGTCCCGCAGGGTGGCCGCGTCGAACACGTAGATGCCCGCGTTGATCTCGTCGATCGCGCGCTGCTCGGCGGTGGCGTCCTTGTGCTCGACGATCGCCGCGACAGTGCCGTCCGGCCCCTGCACGATCCGGCCGTATCCGGTCGGGTCGGGGACCCGCGCGGTCAGCACGGTGACCGCGTTGCCCTGCTTGTCGTGGTCGGCGATCAGGTCGTGCAGCGTCTCCGCCTCGAGCAGCGGGACGTCACCCGACGTGACGACGACCGAGCCGTCGAAGTCGGCCGGTACGGCGCTCAGGCCGGCGCGGACCGCGTCGCCGGTGCCCAGCTGCTGCTCCTGGACGGCCGTGCGGGCCTCGGGGTCGACGGCCTTCAGGTGTTCCTCGACCAGTTCGCGGCCGTTGCCGACCACGACGACGAGGTGTTCGGGGCTGAGCGCCCGGGCGGTGTGCACGGCGTGCCCGACGAGACTGCGCCCGCCGATCTCGTGCAACACCTTCGGGGTCGCCGATTTCATCCGGGTGCCCAGACCGGCGGCCATGATGACGACCGCCGTGGGGCGATGGGAAGTCACGCGGTCTTCTCCTCGAGTTCCCTGCGAGTTTCTTTCAACAAGTATCAGCATGGGCACCCGAAACAGCGCCCGCGCAAGCCTACTTGCTGTCCGCACGGCCCCTCGCACGGGGACAGCGAGACCGATCTCACCCTCCCCCGCACCGCGCGTAGAGCTGACGGTTACTCTCCGTGGTCCTCGTGATCTACTTCACCGCGTTCCAGCAGCCGCCGGTCACCGCGATCGGGCGGCTGCTGTCGAGCCGACGCAGGTCAGCGGGTGAACGCGGCCAGCGGTGAACGGGGACTGCGGTGAACGGGGACTGCGTGGACGCGGCCGACATGCCGACAGTCCAGACCCGGTCCTTCGCGGTCGCGATGCCGGTGAGCGTGCCGGTCGCGCCTTCGGTGCGGGAGCGGCGACGAGCTTCGAGCCGCTCAGTCGGAGGACGTACGCCGCGGTCTGGTTGTCCTTGAACTGTTCACCGACCACCACAGGGCGATTGTCACGCAGCGCAACGTCGTACAGCTGGGCCATGCCGGCCGGGACCGCGATCTTGGTCAGCGTTTTCCGTCGAAGTGCGCAAGACCGGCGTTGAGGCCCAGCCAGGCGTTCTTTGCGGACAGCACGGCCAGGACGTTGCCGTTGACGGAACCTTCCAACCCGGCGTTGAGTGCTTGCCACTTTCCGCCGGCGTAGCGGTAGACGACGGCGCGTTCCTTGCCCCCGAGTCCTGGAAGTCCTGCTTCTGGTCGCCACCGACCGCCCAGGTGCCGCCCGCTCCGGTCGCCACGTCGTTGAACGTGGCGGGCTGCCGGTTCGTCGCAGTCATTGCCCAGCGCAACTATCCGTCCTGTTCCCCGGCCTGCTGGGCGGCCGCGGGCACTGCTGTCAGCACGGACCCGGTCAGCGCGACCAGGATGCATGTCTTCAGTCTCACAACGATTCCCCTCCGAGTACGGCGTCGTCTACATCCCTCTCGACGCTGCGACTCCTTCGCTGCGTTACATGCGGCTTTCTGCAACCCTGGAAGGTATGGCCCTCACACTCGGAGCAATCGTCCTGAACGTGCCGTCGACCGGCCCGGCCGCCGAGTTCTGGCGCGCGGCCCTCGGCCTCACCCCCGCCGAGAACCCGGACTTCCTCGTCCCGCCCCCGGGCACCCGGCCGACCAGGGTCCACCTCGACAGCACCGACCGCACGCATTTCGACCTGTGGGTGGACGGTTCCTCGACACCGGAAGCCGAAGTGGAGCGGCTGATCGGCCTCGGCGCCGAGCGGGTCGAGGACTGGACCTACCCGCCGGACGCCGACTTCACGGTCCTCAAGGCGCCGGACGGAACTGTCTTCTGCGTCATCGACTGAGCAGTGCGACGACCTGCGGGCTGTTGAAGAATTTCGCCGTCAGGGGCGCGTGACTGTCGCGGTCGTAGGGGTCGTCGTCGTGGGCGTTGGCGATGATCAGCGAGTACGCGCAGCGGTAGAGCAGGAGCTGATCGGCGTCGTACCCGAGGCCGTCGGCGAACGCCGCGTCGTACGCGGCCTCGACCTCGCGGGCCCGCGGCGACCAGAGGTCGATGACGCTCGCGGTGGCCGCGGCCTCGAACACCGGATCGCCGGCCATTGTCAGCAGACCGAAGTCGAGCAGCGTCACCGGGCGCAGGTCGTCGTCGACGAGGATGTTGCCGGCGGTGACGTCGCCGTGGACGAGCCGGGGCTCGGGCTCCTTGAGGTCGGCCAGCAGCCGCAGCAGCGCCTCGAGCTTGGCGTCGAAGTCGTCCACCAGCCGGGTGTCGAAGCGAGCGGCCCGGCGCTGGACGAGACCCGTCAGGGCCTCGCGCCACGACACGCCGCCCGGGCGGAACGGGCCGGTTTCGTCGAGCACCGACGTACGACGGAGCACCTCCGGCGCCGCCACCTGCGCCAGCGCGTCGACCACCTCGACGACACAGTCCCGCACGCGCTTCCAGCCCGGTGCACCGAACTCCGGCGCCACCTCGTGCAGCGGGACGCCCGGCAGTTCTTTCTCGATCGTCAGCCAGTACGGGCCGGGGTGATGCAGCTCGAGAACGCGCGGGGTCCGGTACGGCAGTTGGCCGTCGAGCGCCTCGTACAGCTCACTCAGCGTCCGGAGCTCGGTCTCGCCCGCGTGGAACCAGATCTTCGCGACCTTCCCGCCGCCGAGCCGGAAGACCGCGCCCTGCATCCCGATCGCGATCTGCTCGGGACCGCCGTACCCGAGGATGCGGAGCTGTTCCTGCAGGAAAGCGTCGGACAGCGGCATGCCGCAAGACCCTAGTCGCGCGCCGCGGCGCTGTCGTCCGATTTTGTCGGCGGGGCCTGAAACCCTTGCGGGCATGGGTGATTCGCTGGTCGACGTCGGCGGTGTCACGCTGTTCGTGCGGGATCTCGGGCGGCGGGGCGACCGGCCTTCTGTGGTGGTGATGCACGGCGGACCGGACGTCGGGCACGGATACCTGGTGCCCGGGTTCGAGCCGTTGGCCCGCGATCATCATGTGGTGCTGTTCGACTTCCGCGGGTGCGGGCGGAGCAGCCGCGGGTTGCCGGACGACGATCTGCAGCCGGAGTATGTCGTGCAGGACACGCACCGGTTGATCGACCGGCTCGGGCTCGGCGCGGTCGATCTGGTCGGGTTCTCGACGGGCGGGCGGGCCGCGATGCAGTTCGTGGACAAGCATCCGAAGCAGGTACGGCGCTTGGTGCTCGCCTCGACGTCGGCGTACTCGTCGGCGGACGCGGCCGGTTATCTGGCGGGCTGGGACGAGTATCAGCGCCGCCAACGCATCGAGGACGAGGCCAACGGCACTCTGCGCAACTCCACGGTCTTCGTGTGGGACCTCGACCACGCCCCGGCGCACCTGCGGTTGCTCGAATCCCTAGGCACCGACCTCGGCGACTGGTCCGAGGAACGCGCGCTCCAGGGCCTCATGCACCCGTGGTGCCCCGGCGATCCCGAGCAGATCCTCCGCTCGTTCGCCAAGCCCATCCTCATCCTGCACGGCGACAAGGACATGGGCTTCCCCGTCCAACTCGCCCACCGCCTCCACAAGGCCGTCCCCAGCCACCTGATCGTCATCCCCGACACCGCCCACATGTGCCACTTCGAACAGCCCGAGACCTGGTCGTCCCACATCCGCGAGTTCCTGGACGGTTAAGGAGGCGGGGCTTGGAAGAGCGGGAGTCATGACACGAGACGACCGCCCCTGCCAGTCGCCGAGTGTGCCGTAGGCTGCGGTCTCGTGCAGGGGACACGGCTCGACATGGACCGGATTCGCGCGGCCCGGCAGATCATTGCCCCGGTCTTCCTGGACAGTCCTCTCTATCGCTGCGAAGCGCTCGAGCTCGGCTGCGCGGTCGACATCAAGCTCGAGACGGCGAACCCGGTGCGCAGCTTCAAAGGCCGCGGTACCGAGGTCGTCGCGAGTCAGCTCGCGACCAGCGACTCGCGCGCGGTCGTCTGTGCCAGCGCGGGCAACCTCGGGCAGGCGCTCGCGTGGTCCGGTCGCGACCGCGGACTGGACGTCACGGTCGTCGCATCACGGTTCGCCACCACGGCGAAGCTCGACCGCATCCGCGCACTGGGCGCCAAACTCGAGCTCGTCGACGGCGACCACGAGCTCGCCCGCCTCCGGGCCGCCGAGATCGCGCGGTACGACGGGATCCGGCTGCTCGAGGACAGCCTCGACCTCGAGACCTGCGACGGCGCCGCGACGATCGGCCTCGAACTCGTCGACGCGCTGCACGGGACCGACCCCGCCGTACTGATCGCGCTCGGCGGCGGCGCACTGGCGACCGGCGTGGGGTACGTCCTGAAGACCCTCGCACCCGCCGTCGAGGTGATCTGCGTCCAACCGCTCGGCGCACCGGCGTTGACGCGCTCCTGGCGCGAGCGGCGCGTCGTCACCACCGAAACTGCCGACACGATCGCGGACGGCGTCGCCGGGCGGATCCCGATCCCCGAGGTCCTCGACGACCTGCTCGTCGTCGCCGACGACGCCGTCCTCGTCCAGGAATCCTCGATCGTCACCGGCCTGCGCCTGCTCCTCGACCACGCCGGCCTCGTCGTCGAACCGTCCGCCGCGCTCGGCATCGCCGCGATCCTCGAGGACCGCGACCGCTTCGCCGGCCGGCAGGTGGTCACGATCGTGTGCGGCAGCAACGTGGACCAGGACAAGTACCGGCGCTGGGTCGGCCTCTGATGGCGAGGCTCGCGGTCAAGCTCCTGCTCCTCGACGAGGACGACCGCGTGCTGCTCATCCACGCCCGGGACCCGAAGACCCAGGCCGCATGCTGGTACCCGGTCGGCGGCGGCGTCGACCCCGGCGAGACACTGCAGGCAGCCGCAGCCCGCGAGGCGTACGAGGAAACGGGTCTGCGCGACCTCCCACCCGGGACGCACGTGTGGACGCGGGACCACACGTACGAGTTCAATGGCCAGCGCATCGACGTCCACGAAGAGTGGCTCCTGCACCACGTCGCCCACTTCACCCCTGCACCGGCGCAGCTCTCCGAGTATGAATCCACCACCATCCTCGGCTTCGCCTGGTGGACCGCTCAGGATCTCGACGCCACCACCGAAACCGTCTACCCACCCGAGCTCGGGCGACTGGTCGCCGACGTGGCCGCTAGACCGTGACGCCGGGTGCCCTCTCGGTGCACGGGCTCGATTCAACCCCGGCAGGTATTGAATTGCCCAGGCCAGCCCGCTCGAACGAGACTCAGGTGATGTGCGCTGAGGAAGTGCGGTACGCCGAGTACGGGCCGGGAATGCTGCCCGCGGTGCTGAAGGCTCAGGTGCTGTCGTTCCTGCGGATCGTCTGGCCGGAGGGGTTCACCGGCGAGCTCAGGTATCGCGACTGGATCACCAACCCGGCGTACGAACCGCACCACCTGCTGTACGTCGCCGGCGACCTCGTCGTCAGCCACCTGGAGATCGTCCACCTGGACCTGCACCACGAAGGCACGACGTACAAGGTCGCCGCCCCGACCAGCGTCCTGACGTTCCCGTCCTTCCGCACCGAAGGCTGGGCCGGCCGCCTCGTCGCAACCGCCTGCCGCCGCATCGAATCCAGCACCACCGACTTGGGCCTCATCTGCTGCGAACCCCACAACCACAAGCCCACCAGGAATACTTCCGCCGCATCCCACTACGCCTCGAGGACGAGCTATGAGACCGATCGTCATCCGCCCGGCCCGCGTCGACGACGGCGAGCACGTCTGGCCGCTCGCACAGGCGTTCGCCACCTCGTTCGCTCCCGAGAGGACCGCGTTCGACGCGACGTGGCCGCAGCTGGTCGACGTACCAGACACGCTGCTGCTGGTCGCGGAGACCGCTGACGGCAAAATCGTCGGCTACCTCCTCGGCAACACCCACCTCACGTTCCTCGCCAACGGTCGTGTCGCGTGGGTCGAGGAGCTCATGGTCGACGAGAGCCAGCGGCAGCAGGGAATCGGCCGGCAGTTGATGGAGCGCGCCGAAGAATGGGCCCGCGCTACAGGCGCCGCCTACCTCGCACTGGCCAGTCGCCGGGCCGGGGCGTTCTATCTGGCACTCGGGTACGACGATTCCGCGGTCTTCTACAAGAAGACCTTGTCCTGACTCAGCGCGGCAGCGGCGGAAGCCCGAGGGTCTGCAGGAACCTGGCAGTCTTCAGCTCCACGAAGACATCCTCGTCAGGTACGTCGTCCTGCCTGTCGTCGGGCTGCCTGTCGTCGCTCGCCAGGAAGCGTCCGATCTCGTCCGGGGCCGGCGACGTGCCGACCAGCTCCGCCCACGCGGCGAGTCCAGCGGCCTCGATCACCGTGTCGGCCGCCGTCGGCGCGGACGGGTCCCCGAAGTACGCGCGCGGCGTGTGCCCGAGGAACGCCTCGCCGGTCCCCACACCCGCCGGCGCGTACCGGATCATCGCGATGTCACTGTCATGAATCATCACGACCATGTACGGCTCCGACGGCACGCCGGTCTCCGCGTCGGGATCAACCTCGCTCCACGCGCGGTCGGCGTACACGTAACTCCCGAAGAACCCCACCCTTGTCCCCTCTGATTCGGCTGCGCCGAGGCTACAGCCCGCCGAGCGGCACAGCCTCGACGGTTCGCCACTCGTACATGCGGTTGTCGCGGTGCATCTCGATGAGGGAGACCGCGTCGACGGTCAGGTCCGCGGGCGCCGCGGTGACACCGTCGACGGCGGCGAGGGCAGACGCGGACGCTTGTGCGGTGTTTGAGTACGGCAGGCTGAGGTGCGGGCGGTAGCCGTCCGCGTTCTCGGGGACGCCGGTTGCGCCGAAGACGTCGGCGATGGCGGCGCGTACGGCGTACCGGATCGTCTGCAGCGGTTCGAGCGGATCCGACGGGAGGAGGCCCGCCTCCCGACGTACGACGGGTCGGTGGAACCGCACCTTGACCGGCTGCAACTCCCCCAGCCGGGCGCGAGCTGCGCCCAGCAGCGCATCCACCCGCGCCGCCGGCACCTCCTCGACGAACCCGACGCCCTGCATGGTCAGGTGCAGCCAACGCAGCGGGATCATGTCGAGCCCGGCTCGGCCAGCTCGTGCTCAGGTCACCTCAATCCCCATCCCCCCAAGGTCGGCCGCCAAACCATCAGGTGTCGTAGCCGAGGCCGTCCCAGGGCTCGTCGTACGCGATGAAGTTGCCCGGTTCGATGTGCAGCGAGTACGTACCTTCGAAGTCCTCGCCCACCCAGCCGAAGGTCACGCCGTCGACCTCCACCGCGAAAGGCGCGACGTCGATCGGCTCGAGCACGTACTTCCCGAGCTCGGCGAGCCGCGAGGCGACGACCTGATCCGCCCCGGCGGACGCCGCCTGCCCCGGGGGTACCCCCTCTGCCCGGACCGCCTCGTCGACCTTCACCTCGGCGAACGTCCCGTCCGCGTTCCACAGGAACAACCCGACGTACGCCGCGCCGCTCGCCGGATCGAACAACTCGTCACTGAGAAAGAACCGCCGCCCGTCACCGGCCGTCCCGGCGTACGGCACGTGATAGTCGTCCGGCACGATCCGGAACCGCGCAGGCGCTTCGTCCACCGCTGCCCCTCCCCCGCTGGCGCCACAGCCACCCAACGCAACCACCAACCACAACGCAAGCCCCAACCGCCTCAACGCCCCACCCCTCACACTGAACCTGTGGGCATCCTTCCGTACGCACTCGGCCTGCTGATCGCGCTGGTCCTCAGCGCACAGATCCTGCTGCTGATGGAACGCGATCGCCCACTCGCCAAACGACTGCGCGACCTAAGCACCGGCGGCGACGCCTTCTCAATCCTCTTCGCCGCCTTCCTCACTCTGGGCACCCTCGGCGCCCTCCTCGGCAGCCTCCTCCACGCCCCCGCCCCCGGCGCCGCAACCGGCCTCACCCTAGCCCTCCTGACCTGGATCACAGCCGTAGTCCAAGCCCACCGCCGCCCCCAACCACCCGCCCGCCACTCAGCCCCGGACGAACGCTGACCACCGGCAGGTCTGCCAACTGTCGGACGGCAGCCGTCGCGGACAACTGAGCAGACGCCCATCGGTTCGACTGGGTCCACCGGGGTGATTGGCTTGCTCGGGAAGAGCGTGCGGCTCGACCGGATCACCGTAAGCCGTCCACAGCCGTCCACGCGTCCTGTTAGCAAATCCGCTAGCAACGCGACGCGCCTGGCTGCTCTGTGCTCGCTGTGCGGGGAACCGTGATTGCCGGGCGTCCGGGGACTGGCTGGGCAATTCGCGTGCACGATCGGGTGCGCGTTCGCGATGCTTAGTGCGTGCCCGCCAGTCCGCGAGTTGTCTTTGTCTTCGCCGGCCTCGACTTGACCATGTTCCCGTCGATGGCGGATGCACAGGATTGGTTGGAAGCGATCGACGTTGATGACGGCGAGTACACCGCCGCGCTGACGGAGATAGGCCGCGTGATCAGCATGAGAGCAGAGAACGACCTGGTCGTGCTTGAGCTGACAGACGAGCTGGACGCGGACTTGCTGCAGAGGCTCCTGCGCGAACATGGTCAGGCCATCGGACGGCCAGGGATCGAGCTGGATCCCATCGAGTTCGCCAATCAGACTTGGAAGATCGACTGGGAGCATCGCTGGCCAAGATGGCCACGATGGCTTGACAAGCGACTGCATCCGCACGGTCCGGTACAGGCGTAGCCCCAGTGTGGAAGGGCGGCCTACCGCTCGCCCAGACCGGGCCGCCACCACCGCGATCACCGAACAGCCGAATGCCACCTCACGGTCAAGCCGTCGATGAGTCAGCCGATCAACCCGTTGGCCCGCGCCCGCCACAAATGCTCGCGCGCTGGCTTGGTGTCGAGCATCTTCAGACCGCGAACTGCCCAGTCTCGGAGTGAATCGTCGTCGCCCTGGAGTTGCTCAACGAGCAACGCCAACGCATCCGGTGAACGCGCCTCACCGATGAGCTCGAGCAGCCAGCACTGCAGACCGTGGTCCGCACGCTCCTGATCGAACGCCGTTACCAGCTCATCGAAATGTTCGGCGGCATGCGGCAACAGCAGTTGAAACCCGTTCTCCTGAGACTGCGGGTCCCGTCTGCGCATGAGCCGCATGGCCTGCTCGAACCGCTTTGTCACGCCGCGAGACTATCCGCCCCGACCAGACCAGCGCGCCAGACGATCGAACCAGACCGACCACGGACGGTCCTCCTCACTTTCCTAGGCGAGGTGTCAACCATCAAACTGGCACGAAATCGTCAGGCATCAGCTGGCACACGACAGCACGTCGCGCTGCGTGGGGTCCGGAGTGCCTGGCACGCAACCACGTGCACTATCGGCCCGTAGTTCCGACAGCGGCACGATCCTAGCTCCGGATCGCCTCGGTGAGTTCGGCGATGTGGGCCATCACGGCGTCGGCTCCAGCGGCGGCCAGGTCGTCGGTCTTGCCGGGCTTGTTGGCGTAGCCGATGCGCACGGCTCCGATCGCTCGGGCGGCCTGTACGTCGGTGGTCTGGTCGCCGATCAGGGTGCAGGCGCCACCTTCCACGGCGAGGGCTTGGGCACCAGGATCGGATGGGTCCCTGGCTTCGACGTGGTCGATCAGGTCGGTCAGCCGACTCGATCGAGGTACGCCCGGACCGACACCTGCGTTGTTGCTGACGGTCGCGAGTTGCCGACCATCCGCACGGCAGGCCTGCAGGAATTCCTCGACACCGAGTGTCGGTGTGGGGCGAGTGCGTGTTCACGACCGGGCTGGGTCGGCCCGTGCCACCAGACACCGTCACCAATCTGATACAACGAACCCGCCATTCCCGGCACCCGGCGCACGCCAAGACAGGAACTCCCCCGGCCGCCGAGGCTGCTGCCACCTGCTCGCCTTCACGATCTCCGCCACGTGCACGCAACTCTGCTGCTGACGGCTGGGGTCCCGGTTCACGTCGTCGCTGAGCGCCTGGGGCAGCCGACCCCGCAATCACGCTGCGGGTTTACGCCGATGTGATCCGTCAGCACGCGGACGAGGTTGCCAACACATTCGCAGCCGCCGTCGACGGCTCTGACTCGGGCATCGAGCAGCGGCGTGTTGGCTAGTCCGTTAGCAAAACCCCGGCTCGGAGGCTCCGGACCGGGGTTTTGGGTTGCTCCCCCGCCAGGTTTCGATCCTGGTCTTCGAGATTCAAAGTCTCGCGGGCTGCCGATTACCCCACGGGGGATCGTGGTTGCCGGGACAGTTTGCCATGAGTGGGGTGGATGACACGCTCAGGGGTTCCTTACCTACGGGTCCGTAGGTTACGGTGGCGTAGGTAAGGAACCCCTGACTCGAGGGATGAACAGCTATGACTCCACCCGCCGTAGCCACTCCGGACGCGCCCACCCGTACCGTGCCGGTCGACGAGGAGGTGCACACCGGGACGCTCGGTGGTGAGCAGAAGAAGGTCTGGGAGCAGGTCGCCCTGGCGCTGTTCATCGGGATCCCGTTCCTGGCGGTGCTGGCGGCGGTGCCGATCGCGTGGGGCGGGTTCCTGGGCTGGCGGGACGTCGTGCTCGCGGTGGTCTTCTACACGATCGCCGGCCACGGGATCTCGATCGGGTTCCACCGGCTGTTCACGCACAAGTCGTTCAAGCCGAACCGCCCGCTGAAGTACGCGCTCGCGATCGCCGGTTCGCTCGCGATCGAGGGCCCGGTGATCCGCTGGGTGGCCGACCACCGCAAGCACCACAAGTTCTCCGACCGTGACGGCGACCCGCACAGCCCGTGGAAGTACGGCAACACGCTGGGCGCCCTCACGAAGGGGTTCTTCCACGCGCACGTCGGCTGGCTGTTCGACACCGAGCAGACCCCGCAGCGCCAGTACGCGCCCGACCTGCTGAGGGACAAGGACATCGTCAAGGTGTCCCGGATGTTCCCGCTGCTGGTCGCCGTGAGCCTGCTGGCGCCGGCCGTCATCGGCGGCCTGTGGTCGTGGTCGTGGACCGGTGCGCTGACCGCGTTCTTCTGGGCCAGCCTGGTCCGGATCGCGCTGCTGCACCACGTGACCTGGTCGATCAACTCGATCTGCCACACGATCGGCGACCGGCCGTTCAAGAGCCGTGACAAGTCCGGCAACGTGTGGTGGCTGGCGATCCTGAGCCAGGGCGAGTCGTGGCACAACCTGCACCACTCCGACCCGACCTGCGCGCGGCACGGCGTACTGAAGGGCCAGATCGACACGTCCGCGCGCTGCATCTGGTTCTTCGAGAAGCGCGGCTGGGTCTCCGACGTCCGCTGGCCGGTCAAGGAGCGGCTCGAGGCGCGCCGTACCGACAACTCCCAGCGCACTCTCAAAGCGGCCTGACCGTTAAACCTCCGCAAGCAACACCCGAAGTACGGCATGATGCTGACGTGATCACGACGTGACGGAACCCAAACCGCGGCGGTCCGGCCGGATCCGGATGACCAGTGCCGAACGTCGCGAGCAACTCATCACCATCGCCCGCGGCCTGTTCGCCCAGAAGGGGTACGAGGCCACGTCGGTGGAGGAGATCGCGGCCCGGGCCGAGGTCTCCAAACCGGTCGTGTACGAGCACTTCGGCGGCAAGGAAGGGCTGTACGCCGTCGTCGTGGACCGTGAGGTCCGGGCGCTGCTCGACGGTGTCACGCAGTCGCTGACGGCCGGCCGGGCGCACGAACTGGTCGAGCAGGCCGCACTCGCACTGCTCGACTACATCGAGAACAACTCCGACGGGTTCCGGATCCTGGTCCGCGACTCGCCGGTCGGGTCGTCGACCGGGTCGTTCATCTCGATCCTGAGTGACGTCGCGACCCGGGTCGAGCACATCCTGGCCGAGAACTTCAAGCGCCGCGGCCTGGACCCGAAGAACGCCCCGATGTACGCCCAGATGCTGGTCGGCATGGTCGCGCTCACCGGCCAGTGGTGGCTGGACGCCCGCAAGCCGAAGAAGCCGGACGTCGCCGCGCACCTGGTCAACCTCGCCTGGAACGGCCTCTCCGGCCTCGAAGCCAAGCCCACGCTCTCGACCCGGCCGCACAAGTAGCGGACCGCCAGCACTCATCAACCACAACCCCGCCGGGCCGGCTGAGCGTGGAACGGCCGTCCGACGGCCGATTGCGCCGCCTTGGTGAGTGGTGGGCGTCCGCATACCCCAGTCGTACGGCGACATCAGCCGGCGGCATGACCCCCGCCGAGGAGCCAGCCCGTACCCTGGCCAGCATGACGGGGATCCTGACCGCGCGGCCGGTGCCTGCCCGGAGCAGGGCGTTCGATCTGCTGCTGGCCGGCAGCCTCTGCATGGTCTTCGGCTTCCTGTCGCTGGCCCAGGCGCACCTGAGCGGCATCCTCGCGTTCGGCATGCTCGCCCCGCTCATCTGGCGCCGCACCCACCCCGAGCTGGTCTTCTTCGGGGTCTGCGCGGTCGCGGTGCTGCAATGGCTCGGCGGCGTCCAGCTGATGCCGGGCAACGTCGGCCTGCTCGTCGCCCTCTACGCGATCTCCGTGTACGGCGACGTGCGGCTGAGCCGGATCGCGCTCGGGATCGGCGGCCTCGGCGTCCTGATGGCGACCTCGCGGTACTGGGCCAACTCGGACTGGAAACAACAGGTCACGATGATGGTCGCGCTCGGCGCGCTGGTCTTCGGCGTCTGGGCGTTCGGCGAGCGCCGCCGGACCCGCGGGCTGTACGTCGCGCAGCTCGAGGAGCGGGCCGCCCAGCTCGAGCGGGACCGTGACCGCGAGGCGAAACTGGCCGTCGGCAACGAGCGGACCCGGATCGCCCGCGAGATCCACGACGTGGTCGCGCACGGGCTGTCCATCATGATCGTCCAGGCCGACGGCGGGCTGTACGCCGCCGACCAGTCCCCCGACGCGGCGAAGAAGGCGCTCGCCACGATCGGCGACACCGGCCGCGCGAGTCTGACCGAGATGCGCAAGATGCTCGGTCTGCTCAAACAGGACGAGCAGCACGACCTCGACCCGAACCAGCCCCGCCCGCAGCCCGGCGTCTCCAGCCTCCCCGAGCTGATCGACAACGTCCGGGAGGCCGGCCTCAACGTCACGTACGACGTCACCGGCGAGCCTCGCGACCTGCCGGCGCTGCTGGGCCTCACGGCGTACCGGATCGTGCAGGAGGGGCTGACCAACACGCTGAAACACGCCGGGCCGGGAGCGCGGACCTCCGTCACCTTGGACTTCGGGCGCGAGATGCTGACCGTGGTGGTCACCGACGACGGCCGCGGCGCCGGCGTCGCGCCGAGCGCGGACCCGGGTCACGGCCTGGTCGGGATGCGGCAGCGCGCATCGGTCTCGGGCGGTACGGTGAGCGCCGGACCGAAGGCCGGCGGCGGTTACGAGGTGATCGCCAGGCTGCCGTACAACCTGCCGACTGGAGAGTAATGGAAGACGACGTGATCCGGGTGTTCCTTGTCGACGATCAGGAACTCGTCCGGGCCGGATTCACGATGCTGGTGGACTCCCAGGCCGACATGCGGGTGGTCGGGCAGGCCGGTGACGGCGGCGAGGCGATCGAGAAGATCCAGGTGACCGCGTCCGACGTCGTTCTGATGGACGTCCGGATGCCGCGGCTGGACGGCGTCGAGGCCACCCGCCGGCTCCAGTCGTTGCCCGAAGCACCGAAAGTGATCGTGCTGACCACCTTCGACCTGGACGAGTACGCGTTCGCCGCGATCAAGGCCGGCGCGGCCGGCTTCCTGCTCAAGAACACCCCGCCGGCCGACCTGCTGAACGCGATCCGGCAGGTGCACTCCGGTGACGCCGTGGTCTCCCCCAGTACGACGAAACGCCTGCTCGAGCACTTCGCCGGCGCTCTGCCCGACGAGCAGACCGAGCAGCCGGACCTGGCCGACCTGACCGCCCGCGAACGCGAGGTGCTGATCGAGGTCGCCCGCGGCCTGTCGAACACCGAGATCGCCAAGCTGTTCACGTTGTCCGAGGCAACGGTCAAGACGCATATCGGCCGTATCCTGGCCAAGACCGGCCTCCGCGACCGGGTCGCCCTGGTCGTCCTCGGGTACGAGACCGGGCTGGTCCGGCCCAGCAAGTAATACCCAGGTAGTACGCGGACTCCAGTCTGCGGTCCGACGAGATTCGCCGGCGAGATCACTAACTTCTTGGCCAACAACGAAACCAAGGAGTGACATGAGCTTGCAGACCGGGGAGCTTGCGGCGGGGCGGCTGCCGCAGGACGGGGAGCCGCGGACCGCGATCCGGGCGCACGAGCTGCGCAAGGTGTACGGACAGGGCGACACCGCGGTCGCCGCGCTCGACGGGGTCTCGGTCGACTTCGGGGTCGGCCGGTTCACCGCGATCATGGGGCCGTCGGGCTCCGGCAAGTCGACGTTGATGCACTGCCTGGCGGGGCTCGACACCCCGACCAGCGGCCAGGTCCTGCTCGGCGAGACCGAGCTGACCCAGCTGCCGGACGCCGAGCTGACCAAGATCCGCCGGGACCGCGTCGGGTTCGTGTTCCAGTCCTTCAACCTGCTGCCGATGCTGTCCGCGAGCGACAACATCCTGCTCCCGCTCGAGCTCGGCAATCGCAAGCCCGACCAGCAGTGGCTGACCACGCTGATCGACGTACTCGGCCTGCAGGACCGGCTCACGCACCGTCCGTCGGAGCTGTCCGGCGGCCAGCAGCAGCGGGTCGCGGTGGCGCGGGCCCTGGTCGGCCGGCCGGAGGTCGTGTTCGCCGACGAGCCGACCGGCAACCTGGACTCCCGGTCCGGCGCCGAGGTGCTCGGCTTCCTGCGGCGCTCGGTCCGCGAGTTCGGCCAGACCGTGGTGATGGTGACGCACGATCCGCTCGCGGCGTCGTACGCCGACCGCGTCGTGATGCTTGCCGACGGCAAGCTGGCCGGCGAGCTGCTGCAGCCGACCCCGGAGAGCGTTCTCGACGCACTGCGCCAGCTGGGGGCCTGACGTGCGACGCTCGCTCCTCTCCTCGTTGCGCGCCCACCTGGGCCGCCTGATCGCGGCCTGCCTGGCGATCGTGCTCGGGGTCGGTTTCGGTTCCTTGGCGATGATCGTGCACTCGTCCGCGTCGCACGGCGTCGACGAGACGATCGGCGCGCAGTACAAGGGTGTCGACGCCGTCGTCGCCCCAGACTCGTCGACCATCTCCCCCGGCGACGTCGCGAAGGCGCAGAAGGTCCCCGAGGCCGCGTCGGTCGTCACGCTGACCACTGCCTACCTGGAGGTCGCGTTCGCCGACCTGGTCCGCCCGACCACGATCCCGATCGACGCGCTGTACGACAGCTCCAGGATCGCCGGCCCCGGCACCTCGTCCGGGCGGTTGCCAACCGCAACGAACGAGATCGCGTTGCCGGCCCGGACCGCCGCGAAGCACAAGGTCACCGTCGGCCAGACGCTGCGGATCAGCTCGTACGACGACAAGTCCTGGACCGTCACCGTCGTCGGGCTGGTGGACGACTCGAAATACGTCGGAACCGCCGCCGCGGTGGCGACCCCGGCCGCGGTGAAGATCTTCGACCCGGGCGCGTACACCCGGGCGATCGCGCTCGCCGCGAAGCCCGGCGTCACCCAGCAACAGCTCGCCGACGCCACCCGGGCCGCGGTGACCGGCGGCGTACAGACCTTTACCGGTGAGGCCTTCATCGACCACGAGGTGAAGAGCTGGACGAACGGTATCGACGTCCTCGGCGGCGTGTTCGGCATGTTCGCGGTGATCGCGCTGTTCGTCGCCTGCCTGGTGATCGGCAACACGTTCACGATCGTGATCGCCCAGCGCACCCGCGAGATGGCGCTGCTGCGCTGCGTCGGCGCGTCCCGGCGGCAGGTGTTCACGTCGGTGCTCGCGGAGGCCGCCGTGGTCGGTGCGGTCGCGTCCACGATCGGCGTCGTGTTCGGTGTCGCGCTGTCCGCACTGGGTCTGGCGCTGTCCCGCGAGTTCGACTGGGGCATCCCGCCGCTCCCGCTGCATCTCGACCTGCTGTCGGTGTTCCTGCCGCTGCTGCTGGGCATCGCGGTCACGCTGCTGGCAGCCGTCGTACCGGCCCGACGGGCGACCAAGGTGGCGCCGCTGGCCGCGCTCCGGCCCGAGGTGGCGCCGGCGGCCGCGAGCAAGGCCGGTCTGCTGCGCTTGATCCTGGGCTTCCTGCTCCTCGCCGGTGGCGGTGCGCTGCTGGCGGGCGGCGCGGTGCTGCAAGATGTACTGATCGGTGTCGCCGGCGGAGCGCTCTCGTTCCTCGGCGTGCTCGCGATCGGGTCGCTGCTGGTGCCGACGTTGATCCGCCTGATCGGCGCGCTCCCCGCCCGCGGTGGCGGCGTACCTGCCCGGCTCGCCGTCGCGAACGCGATCCGCAACCCGAAGCGTACGGCGGCCACCACGTCCGCCCTGCTCATCGGCGTGACGCTGATCAGTCTGACCTGTGTCGGGATCGCATCGGTGCGCAAGACGTTCGACGTGTCGATGGACGGGCAATACCCGGTCGACCTGATGGTCACGACGTACCAGGAGGAGATGCCGGCCGGCGCCGAGCAGCAGCTCCGCGACATCAAGGGCATCACCCAGGTCGTTCCGGTCAGCAGGGTGCTGGTGAAGTCCGGCAGCCAGGAGGTCGAGGTCACCGGGATCGACGCGGCCGCGGCTGGTTCGGTGATCCACAACCCGGCGCTGGCGGCCCGGCTCGAGCCCGGTACGGCGCTGGTCGACCGCCAGACGATGGCGATGCTGGACGTCGAGGACGGCAGCCCGCTGACGATCGTGTCCGGGCAGCACAAGCTGACCGTGAAGGTCCAGCGGTCGCACGGGCTGGACCCGATCACGGTCGCGGCGACTGATCTCGCGAAGCTGGCGCCGAACGCGCCGGTGACCGGCTTCTGGCTGGCCTCGGACCCGAAGGCGGACGGCTCGGACGTGATCGACGCCGTGCAGCAGTCGATCCCGACCGTCAAGGAGCTGTCGGTCGGCGGCGGGCTCGCGGAGCGGACCAGCTACACGAAGATCTTCGACGTCCTGCTGATCGTCGGGATCGGCCTGCTCGGGGTCTCGGTGCTGATCGCCCTGGTCGGTGTCGGCAACACACTGAGCCTGTCGGTGCTGGAGCGGACCCGGGAGAACGCGCTGCTGCGGGCAATGGGCCTGTCCCGCCGCCAGCTGCGCCGGATGCTCGCCGTCGAGTCGTTACTGATGGCACTGGTCGCCGCAGGTCTCGGGATCGTGCTCGGCCTGATCTACGGCTGGACAGGGACGAGCGCGCTGATGGGCGGCCAGACGGTCGACGGCAGCGTGGAGTACGCCGTACCCGGGACGCTGCTGATCGCGATCGCCGCCGTGGCCGCGGTCGCGGGCCTGCTCGCCGCGGTGCTCCCCGCCCGCCGCGCCGCCAAGGTCGCCCCCGCCGGCGCACTGGCGACCGAATGAGCCGGCGGGGGA